>NC_010337.2:2800000-3035000 GCF_000019165.1 Heliomicrobium modesticaldum Ice1 | reverse complement strand
TTCGTGGAGGCCCGAACCGACCGACGTTGAAAAGTCGGCGGATGAGGTGTGGGTAGGGGAGAAATTCCAATCGAACCCGGAGATAGCTGGTTCTCCCCGAAATAGCTTTAGGGCTAGCCTCGGGATACAAGAATGCGGGAGGTAAAGCGCTGATAGGGCTAGGGGCCTTCACCGGTTACCGAACCCTGTCAAACTCAGAATGCCCGCATTTATGCCCGGGAGTCAGACGGCGAGTGCTAAGATCCGTCGTCAAGAGGGAAACAGCCCAGACCGACAGCTAAGGCCCCCAAGTGCCTGTTAAGTGGAAAACGATGTGGCGTTGCCCAGACAACCAGGATGTTGGCTTAGAAGCAGCCATCATTGAAAGAGTGCGTAATAGCTCACTGGTCGAGTGACGCTGCGCGGAAAATGACACGGGGCTAAACAGGCCGCCGAAGCTTCGGCAAGACGTAAGTCTTGGGTAGGGGAGCGTTCCTTGGGCGTAGAAGTTCAGCCGGAAGGCTGGGTGGAGCGCAAGGAAGTGAGAATGCCGGTATGAGTACGCGAAAAGGCAGGTGAGAATCCTGCCCGCCGCAAGCCTAAGGTTTCCTGGGGAAGGCTCGTCCGCCCAGGGTAAGTCGGGACCTAAGCCGAGGCCGAAAGGCGTAGGTGATGGACAACAGGTGGAGATTCCTGTACCACGTTGGATCGTTTGACCGATGGGGGGACGCAGGAGGATAGGTGAACCATGCCGCTGGTCGAGCATGGCCAAGCAGTGAGGGAATGCGGTAGGCAAATCCGCCGCATTATTGCCTGAGCTGTGATGGGGAGCGAACCTTAGTAGCGAAGTCACTGATTCCAGACTGCCAAGAAAAGCCTCTAGGGAGATGTAACGTGCCCGTACCGCAAACCGACACAGGTAGGCGAGGAGAGAATCCTCAGGCGCGCGAGCAAACCCTCGTTAAGGAACTCGGCAAAATGACCCCGTAACTTCGGGAGAAGGGGTACTCCGGCGAGCTATGACATCATAGCATCGAGGGAGTCGCAGTGAAGAGGCCCAGGCGACTGTTTAGCAAAAACACAGGTCCCTGCCAAACCGCAAGGTGACGTATAGGGGCTGACGCCTGCCCGGTGCTGGAAGGTTAAGGGGAGAGGTTAACGCTTTGAACCGAAGCCCCAGTAAACGGCGGCCGTAACTATAACGGTCCTAAGGTAGCGAAATTCCTTGTCGGGTAAGTTCCGACCCGCACGAAAGGCGTAACGATCTGGGCACTGTCTCAACGAGGGACTCGGCGAAATTGATCTACCCGTGAAGAAGCGGGTTACCTGCGATAGGACAGAAAGACCCCGTAGAGCTTTACTGTAGCCTGACATTGGATTTTGGTGTGTTTTGTACAGGATAGGTGGGAGACGTGGAAGCCAGGCCGCCAGGTTTGGTGGAGTCGACGGTGGGATACCACTCTGAATGCACTGAAGTTCTAACCTGGCGCCCTGAAGCGGGCGCAGGGACCGTGTCAGGTGGGCAGTTTGACTGGGGCGGTCGCCTCCTAAAAGGTAACGGAGGCGCCCAAAGGTTCCCTCAGACTGGTTGGAAATCAGTCTAAAGAGTGCAAAGGCATAAGGGAGCTTGACTGCGAGACAGACAAGTCGAGCAGGGACGAAAGTCGGGCTTAGTGATCCGGCGGTATGTGAGTGGAAATGCCGTCGCTCAACGGATAAAAGCTACCTCGGGGATAACAGGCTTATCTCCCCCAAGAGTCCACATCGACGGGGAGGTTTGGCACCTCGATGTCGGCTCATCGCATCCTGGGGCTGAAGTAGGTCCCAAGGGTTGGGCTGTTCGCCCATTAAAGCGGTACGTGAGCTGGGTTCAGAACGTCGTGAGACAGTTCGGTCCCTATCCATCGCAGGCGGAGGAAGTTTGACGGGAGCTGCCCCTAGTACGAGAGGACCGGGGTGGACCGACCGCTGGTGTCCCAGTTGTCGTGCCAACGGCAGCGCTGGGTAGCTATGTCGGGAGCGGATAAGCGCTGAAAGCATCTAAGCGCGAAACCGACCCAAAGATGAGACTTCCCACTCGAAAGAGGTAAGACCCCAGGAGGATGACCTGGTAGATCGGCCCGAGATGTACGCGCCGCGAGGCGTTCAGTCGACGGGTACGAATCGGTCGAGGACTTGACCTTTTGCGCGAAAAACAATCCTCTGTCCAGTTTTGAAGGAATAAAAACAAAAGGCCATAGCAAGCACTGCTGTGGCCTTTTGTTTTTGCCTTTTTTAGGTGACGCTCTAAAGTCACGGGTTGCGCAACTTATCAATAGAAGCAGAAAATTGCTCCAAATTCCGTCGTTCAGCTTCTGTAGTGTACTGACCGGACTCCAGGTCCATCGTAGCGATCAGTTTCGCGTAGAACAATTTTTCCTCCAGAGGCATCCCTTTCATGTGGCAGTACCGGTTTAGTCGGTGCAACACCTGGTTTTCGGTCATGACCAACACCTCGCTTCATTTTAATAGCTTTGATTTAGCGTATTGCAATAAATATATAAAATAACATGCGCGAAGTCAAGAATAAAATTCCGAAAAAAGAAAAATCACCGAAAAATAACCAACTGTGCTGAGAGAGTGAGCCAGTCCTTGGATACAGGTCAGTAGCCAGACGTTCAAATAATGAAGAAGCAGGTGGAGATTAAGAATGAATTGGATTGAAATGATGTGACCAAGTAAGAAGCCCTCGAAGTCGGCATTGATCGTTTTGCCACTGTTGTATCCAGTGGTTCTGTCGTGCCAGGTACTATCCTGGAGCAATGCACACCGAAATTTCAGCAGTTGTACCGCGAAAGCGACCTGGTCTTTCAAAAGGCCTTGACATTGCTTTGATATAAAACTAAAATAAGAGCATAAAGTTTGATGTCAAACTAAAAACGACTTATCAAGAGCAGGGAGAGGGAGTGGGGACCTGCGAAAGGAAGTGTGCCATGCTAAAGGAAGTGTGCCATGCGAAAGAACAGCGCCATCTATCTGATCGGCCGCCTCCGGGGAAAGGTTCATCAGTTTCTGGAGCAGCAACTGCGAGATCAGGGGATCGACGATATCATCGTCTCCCAGGGGTACATTCTTGCCGCCTTGTACAAGAACCAAGGCCAGTTGACCATGAAGGACCTAGCCCAACGGGTCAAGCGAGATAAATCGACGATAACCTATCTGGTCGACAAGTTGATCCGCAATCACTATGTGATCAAAGTGAAATGTCAAGAAGATCAACGGGTCACCTGGGTCAAGCTTACAGATAAAGGGATTGCTTTTCAGCCGATCTTCGACGAGATATCTCGTAAATTGATCGAGCAATTCTATCTTCCTTTCACGGAAGAAGAAGCAGTACTGCTGGAAAGGCTCCTGGAGAAGGGGAACGCACACTGGCCTGATTGATGGCTGCAAGGGTTATCAAGGAGAATAAAAGGAAAAGTGGAGGGTTTTAACATGAAGATCGTTGCCTTGATGGGAAGTCCGCGCAAGGGCGCCAATACAGAAGCGCTGGTACAAGAAGCGGTTCGTGGCGCCGAAGAAAAGGGCGCTCACGTAAAGCAATACCACCTCAACGAGATGCAGATCAAAGGCTGTCAAAGCTGTTTTGGATGCAAGCGACAAGAGAACTGTGTCGTTCGTGATGAGGCGGCTGCGATTCTCGAAGATATCAAGGATGCCAAGGCCGTCATTTTCGGCACGCCTGTCTATATGTGGCAGATGACAGGTCAGTTGAAACTCCTTGTCGATCGACTTTTTTCCTTTATGAACGCTGATTATAGCAGCAAATTGACACTAGGCAAGAAGGTGCTCTGGGCGGTGACGCAGGGCCAACCAGACAAAGGCGCATTTATGCCCTATTTCGAGAATGCCGGGAAAATGTTGCAAATGGTCGGTTTTGGCGAATACAAAATCGTCGCGGCAGGTCGTTGCGGTATGCCTGGTGATGTAGAGAAGCAAAAAGAGACCCTTGAAGAAGCGCGCGCGCTTGGCCGTTGGCTGGCAGAATAACATATACAAAGTGGCGGATGATAGATAATGAAGCCCTTGGCCATTTGATGGTCAGGGGCTTTCTGGTGCGCCCCTTGCTTATGGCTCCAGTGTAAACTCCCAGGCGCAGTAACTGTCACTCTTGGGATCAGGCGGGCATTGGAGGCAGCGTGTCTGGATCCGGGAGTCGATGGCTTGGGCAAAGGTCGTATACTCGACGATCCCGACTTCCTTACAGGGGAAGAGGTTCATCTTTTTTCTCTCCCGGGCAGACTGCACTCGGCAGTCAATCATCCGAAAGATGAGTTTGTTTGGCGACTCGCGTACGATCGATTGCTCATTGATAAAGGCATAGAGCCGGTATTGCAACGCTTGCTCCAAAGCGTCAAGGCCGCCTTGTTCAGGTAAGCCCAAGAATTTTTTGATGCGCTGAGCTTCGATGGGGCTGAAGCGTTCCCAGGCGGCCTTGTCTGCCTCGATGGCAGCGGCCATGCCGTATGTTCTCTCAATGGCCTGAAACCAAAGCCCATCATGAGCCAGCCAGCGCTTAGCCAAGTCTTCGATGAATTCTGAAAACTTCTCTTTTTCCCAGTCCAATGGCTTCATAACCAACCCTCCAGTCATTTTCCTGGTCGATTTCTTTGAGTGAGAACCGCTTCGGATATATATACGAGCAAAGCCAAGAAAAACCTTTGATTGTCGTGCAAAAGCATTGATAAAATCCTGCCATGTTCATAAGCCGATAAAGGAATAGAAAAACCGCCATATTGGGCTGGAGTTTTTCTCATCCGGGCATGGCGGTTCTTCATATTTATTTTTATTTTGGTCGTTTAATGCCGCCTCTTCGTTTTAACTGAAATCCATAGAGGTAAATCTCGGGAACGTTGACCCTGCCGTCAGAACGATTTTCAACAATGCCAAGCTGCATCAAATAGGCAAAAATATCCTCCGGTTTGGCCGCTGGTGGTTTATTTTCCTTCTTGTCGTCCCATTTGGTTTTTCGAATCGCCTGAATAAAGACCTTTCTTTCGGCGGGAACCTCCAGCCCGGCCAAGCTTTCCTGCAAAGCCTTTAGCCAGGGATACTCCTCAAGCAACTCTCTGATGCGGTCCATAGAAGTTTCCATTAATGCGCCTTGCAAATCTAAAGGAAGAAGCAGCCGATTTTCCGGTAAATTCTCCGGTTGAAACTTTTCCAATTCCCGTTCGGCCGCCAATGAGAACAGCTTGAGAAATGATCGGGGCGCGATCCGACCATCTGCATCTTGGAGGTGGTTCGGAATCCAGCGGAAGGTGTTGCCCTTACGAGGGTTAGCGCCCATAAACTCCCCGATCATCATCGTCATCATTTTTTGATAAGCGGACTCATCGTTTCCGGGCATCCAACCTAATTCGTCATCTCGTGAAACGATCAAAGACGGCACTTGCTTGAGATAGGTGTACATTTTACTTCCTGAATTCGCAAGGCGCTTTGTAAGCAGTTGATACAACCATGGAGTTGACCACTCCAGCCGAATTTGATGCGCCTTTAGCTTGGAGGCATCTGGAAATGCAAGAAACTCTTCGCGAAAAAGATCGGTGCGCAAGAAAATCTTTGGTCGAATTCGTTCCCAGCGCCCCCATCGATCCAACCAAAAGGCGAGAAGTTCTCGTATCGGCGCCGCCAAGCCGGCATAGCTGAGCACTAAACGATCCAACTGATCGTAGGAGATAAACAACCACCGGTCCACTTGGATGAGTTGATCATCCAGTTGATCCAACAGTCCATTTAACGATTCCAATTGCTTCTTGACCGATTGCGCCCATAGAGACAGTTCTGGAAGTCGATTCTTCAGCAATTCTCGTAGCTGGTTTGGGAGCCTATCGGAACGTAAGATTGCCGAAAGGCCGACCTTCTCTTGTTGCTCTTCTTCCATTTGCAGAAGGCTGCCGATCATTAACCCGATCCAGAATGCGCGCCAATCCAACCGATCGGCGTCAATCGAAAACTGTTCGATGCTGTCTGGGGTAGGAAACTTTTTTTCGCGCTGTTTCGTATTGCCAAATCCTGCAATCCAATTGGTCTGCTCCAGATCGGGCAGCGCTCGACTTTTCATCACTGAACCTAAAGCGGACCGACGTACCGAAGAGGTCAGCAGACGAAACAACTCGGTCTTTCCGGTACCGCGACCACCTAGGATCAGAAGCGTATCCGGATCCAAGGCCCTTCGATGATCTTGGAGAGGTAAGAAGTTTCGCAAAAACAAGGGATCGTCATCTACTTCATGCTCCGCAGCGCCGCCACCTTTCGCGATCCCAGAGATTAGTTCCAAGAGAACCTTTTTCTCCGCTCCTGTCATCATATCACCCTCGCTCTCCTTGTAGATTTCGACCGAACAACAAACAGATTCGCTCTGCCAGTTGCTGATAAGGAAGCGCGGTCAGTGTCGCAATCAATGCCTCCAATCGCCGTTTTTCCTCGAGACTATCGGAAGTGGAAAACAGCATGATGTCTCCACGCAGTTCGCTATTCCAAGGGATCACTACCGGAGTAGAGGGCGCATCTTCGTCTCGCTCGTTGGGCGCAGGATGATCTTCCGAATCGGAGTAGTAATTTTCCAAAAAAACAGTATAGGCCATTTCTCGAAATGCCCGCAGTTCGGGTTCCGAACCGGGAGACATCAGCGATGGCGCCATGGCGTGAGCCAAGACGATCGGCAATGCCTCCTGTTCACTGGCAAGCGGGCGAGCCAGTCGTCGAATCACTTGGGTGAGTCCAGCCCACGTCTGACGGGAGTGGCTTCCTAAGACAACGGCGGCATGGGCCAAGTCTGCCATAGCGAGACCGCCAATGTCATGAAATCCTGCCCGGCAGTCGAGAAAAATGAAGTCCAGCCTGCTGGAACGTTCTAATTCTTCGAGCATTTTTCGCAATCGGTCGCCAAAGGGGTTGTGCAGTATGTTTTGAAAGTCTATCCTTCCCAGCTTCTCCAGGTAAAATTCATCTACAATTCCTGCCGGTACGAGGCGCATCGTTTCTCCCCGCTCACCGAGAATAGTGCCTTCATTGATCAATTGCACATGGGGACGAAGGGGCCATTCCGTCCTTTGATTATCATTGCCTCTTGCTGGCTCCAGCGGTTCGTGCGATCATAGCGGCGCTGCGGATGGTCCAGTTCCAGAACCGTATCGACTATCCGACTGCGTGGTACACGTAAATCAGCCTCGGGAAATAGCAGTCGCAACCGATTCATGGCAACTCCCTGTAAATCTGCGAGGTTATGCGAGTATCCTCTGGCTGCGTCTGTTCCAAAATATAGCTCAACGAGCGTCTTGAAGGTACATTCAACAACGTAACCGGCAAGATACACGGCGTTATCCCATCTATTTCTATTGTATAGTTCGTAAGCGTCCCGCAAATGCCTGCTAGCAGCCTGTGCGTAATGGGTTTCCATGACAGTGTATTCTCCTCTTTACATGTTTCTAGCGTAGCGCAAAAAAGGGAACACATAATGTGGTGACACAGAGATACCGCTGACTTATGTTCATTTTGTACGCTTTAAGAAAGTATTTCAAGCTAAAGCAGCAAGAAAGAAGAATCTAAGTCGTTACGAAGTTTCAGTAGTTGACATACTAAAAATGCCGTGCTACATTAACATTAACCGCAGCCCTGGCCGAAGAAAGGAGGTCCACCTTGTCTTCCTACATCGAAAAAGCGTTGCACACCTTGTACCAGCGCGGCATCACATCACGGGAGCAGTTGTTGACAGAACTGCTTCGAGTCAAGCTGACCTGCCAAGCCATCGACGCAGCAACCAACAAGGCCACCTTTGAAGACAAACAGCGACTCTTCCAGCAGATGAAAAAGAGTACCGAAGCCGAACTGGGCTACTTCCCCGGCGACCGCGACTTCTTCGCCGACCTCTTCGACCTCTGCAAAGACATCGACCTCATCGAATACACGCTGGAGATCTATAATAGCGACCGCTTGGGCGTCATTATATCGCCGCCCGAATTGACGGCCTTCATCGATACCCTCATCGACGAGAAACGTCCCGAGACCATTCTGATCACCGAAGCGGAAAAACATCTCGCCGGGCTGCGCGCGCTCGTCGACAGACACCCCGAGCAGGAGATCACCCTCACCACCGCCTACCGGCATATGTACCTGCTCTTGACCTTCGCTCTCCAAGAAGCGAAGCACGTCACCGTCTTCCACCAATCTGTCTACCGCAAGCTACTGCTCCCAAAAACATACGACCTCATCTACTGCCTGCCGGCCTTCGGCGGAAAAGGGGACGACCTCGGCGGGCCCTATCTGACCAACCAAACGGACGGCATCGCCCTGGAAAATACGCTGCCCTTATTGAACGACTACGGCGTGCTGCTCGCCATCGTGCCCGCCAGGTTCACCTTCGCCGGCGGCGGCTTTTCCGCCCTTAGAAAACATATCGTCCAACATCATGCCGTCGAAAGCATTTACAGCCTGCCGGAAGGGACCTTCCGCCCCTATTCGGCCGTCAAGAGCTATCTCATCGCTATCTCCAAGGCCCCGCTCGACAGCGTCGCCGTCGGCAGCGTCGATTTTGACCAAGCCGCCTTCGTCCGCAGGGAGCAAAAGCGCATCGCCCATGCGGAACTGTTGAATCTGGATGACTGGCGGATGGAACTGCTGGCCGAAGAGGACGAAAACCTCAGCCGATACAAGCACTCTGCCCTCCCCAGGGTGAAATTAAAAGACATGGCCGAGGTCTTCCGCGGCAAATCAGTCCTCAAAAAAGACATCAAACCCGGCAGGATCGCCGTTCTCAACATCTCCAACATCGACGACGGCGAGATCAACTACACCGACCTGGAGACCATCGACGAGGAGGAGCGGAAGGTCAAGCGCTACGAACTGGTCGACGGAGACCTGGTTCTCACTTGCCGGGGAACGACCATCAAGGTGGCCATCTTCCGGCAGCAGGACCGCCTCATCATCGCATCGGCCAACGTCATCGTCATCCGTCCTCAAAAAGAGGTGCTCAGCGAATACATCAAGCTCTTTTTCGAAAGCCCCGTCGGGACAAGCCTGATCAAAAGCTATCAGCGGGGCACGACAATCATGAATCTCAACCACAGCGACATCGCCGAAATGGAGATACCGCTGGCGCCCCTGGAACAACAGCGACAGATGATCGACGCCTATCGGCGCGAACAGACCCTCTACCGCCAAGCGTTGCAGCAAGCGGAACAGCGCTGGCGAGAGGCCAGAGAGGACATATACGCTAAAATGATATAGCAGGAGGGACCTGAACGTGGCAAGCGTCAACCTCGGATTCGAAAAGAGTCTCTGGAAATGGCCGACAAACTGCGCGGCAACATCGAAGCCTCGGAATACAAACATGTCGTCCTGGGCCTGATCTTCCTTAAATACATCTCCGATTCCTTTGAGGAAAAATACAACGAACTGGTCGCAGAAGGGGAGGGCTTTGAAGAGGACATCGACGCCTACATGGAGGACAACATCTTCTTCGTCCCCCCGGAAGCCCGCTGGGATTACATCAAGGAGCAGGCGAAACAGCCGACCATCGGCCAGATCATCGACGACGCCATGGTGGCCATTGAAAAAAACAACCCCTCCCTCAAAGGCGTCCTCCCTAAAAACTACGCCCGTCCCGAGCTGGACAAAACGAAGCTCGGCGAACTGATCGACCTCTTCTCCTTCAAAGTGGGCGACAAGGAAGCGAAAGCCAAAGACGTCTTGGGCCGCGTCTACGAATACTTCCTCGGCAAGTTCGGCTCCTCTGAAGGGGAATTCTACACGCCCCCGTCCATCGTCAAACTCCTCGTCGAGATGATCGAACCCTACAAAGGGAGAATTTACGACCCCTGCTGCGGCAGCGGCGGCATGTTCGTTCAGAGCCAGCGCTTCGTCGAAGAACACCAGGGCCGCCGCGACGATATCCATGTCTATGGCCAGGAGTATACCGCCACCACCTGGCGCCTCTGTAAGATGAACCTGTCCATTCGGGGCATCGACGCCAACCTGGGCGAGCGGGACGACGACACCTTCGCCAACGACCTGCATAAATCGCTGCGGGCCGACTATATCCTGGCCAACCCGCCCTTCAACATCAAAGACTGGGGCGCCAACCGGCTTGCCAACGACGCCCGCTGGAAATACGGCCTGCCCCCGGCCAACAACGCTAACTACGCCTGGATTCAGCACATCATCTCCAAGCTGTCGCCCAGCGGCGTTGCCGGTTTTGTCATGGCCAATGGATCCATGTTGACCAACACGTCCAACGAGAGTGAGATCCGCAAAAACATCATCGAAGCGAAGCTCGTCGACTGCATCGTCACCATGCCGTCAAATCTCTTTTATACCGTCACCATCCCCGTCTGCCTCTGGTTTCTCAGTAAGAACAAAATGCCCAAGGGCTTACGAGACCGGAGCGATGAAATCCTCTTCATCGATGCCCGCAAGATGGGCTACATGGAAGATCGCAAGCACCGCGTTCTCAGCGAAGAGGATATACAAAGGATCGCCCAGACTTATCGCAACTGGAAAAAAGGGGAAGGATATGAGGATGTGAAGGGCTTCTGTAAGTCTGCTACTTTGGCGGAGGTTCGGGAGCACGAATACATCCTCACGCCGGGAAGATATGTTGGCGTCGAGGAAGTGGAAGCCGATACGGAAGCCTTTGATGAGAAGATGTCGCGCTTGACTGGTGAATTAGCCGAGATGTTCGCCAAGTCGAGGCATCTGGAAGAGGAAATTCGGCGAAGACTGGGGGCGATTGGGTATGAGTTTTGAAGGATGGAGAGAGGTTTTATTAGAGGACGCTATTCTATTCAATCCCCCTGAATATTTAAAAAACGGTACTGTCGCAAAAAAGGTTGCGATGGAAAAATTAAACCCTTTTACCTGAATCCGTGACAGCGCTAAGAAGTAAATAGTCGAAATTCAGCGCATTTCCCCGTATAATAGAGATAAACGAGTTTAATCGGAGTGATTTAAACTCACCGACGGGGTGAATGCATGACCATAAAGAAGTTCATTATCGAGCAATCGAATGAGGAGCTTACACCGGTAACTGGATTGGCGCTCGTGGGCGCCTTGTTAAGAAAGACTTCATTGAAATTGCGATTGGATAAGTCCACTGTGCCCACTTGTTTGACACCAGATATAAGCCACGGAACTGTTGCTCTGAGCTACCTGGGCCTTCTCTGTCAGGGAAAGAATGACTTCGATGCGATTGAGCTGGCTCGTGGAGATGACTTTTTTCGATACGCCATGGGCGTCGACATCGTACCCTCCAGTCCCACGTTACGACAACGATTTGAAAAGGTTGTTGAGACGGATTTGAAATGGAACGACATCATTATGGAAGAATCTGCTCGTCTCATCAAAAAAGCAAAAGTTCCCTTGACACCTGTTCGGGTCGGCGCTACGGACTATCTGACGGTAGACGTAGATGTGACGCCATTGGATAATTCCGGTTCCAAAAAAGAGGGGGTGACGCGCACCTACAAAGGTCATGATGGCTTTGCGCCCATACTGGCCTACCTCGGTCAGGAAGGCTACTGCATAAACGTTGAGCTGCGTCCGGGCAAAGATCATAGCCAGAAAGGAACGCCCCAGTTCTTAACAAAGAGCATCAATTACGCACGCCAGTGCGGAGCTGAGAAGCTTCTGGTACGCATGGATTCCGGCTTTGACAGCGTCGATAACATACGTGTCCTCCGCGCAGAGAATGTTGACTACATAATCAAAGGCAACCTTCGCCAAGAAACTCCCGAAATGTGGAGGGACATCGCCCTTAAAAATGGGCAGGCCCGAATTGTTCGGGAAGGAAAAGTGGAGTATACGGGCAGCGTAATGTGGAAGGTCGGCGATATGGAACAACGTGAACGGGTGGTTTTCCATGTCGTGGAACGAACCATCTTGTCCAATGGGCAGCAATTGCTGCTTCCAGAGTTAGAAGTGGCCACGTACTGGACGTCGTTACCCGTCTCGCCGGAAGAATTGATCCATTTGCAAAGAGATCACGGAACCAGCGAGCAATTCCATAGCGAGTTAAAAACGGACCTTGATTTGGAACGACTGCCTAGTGGAAAATTTAAGGTCAATGATCTGGTCTTTCATTTCGGTGCGCTTGCCTATAACCTGCTTCGCATCGTTGGTCAAATGAGCTTACACCATCCGGATTCTCCCCTAAAGAGAAAGGCCCATACGCAGCGCCGCCGGATACGCACGGTACTTCAAAATGTGATCACCATTGCGTCTCGATTGGTGAGACATGCCAGACAAGTGAAGCTCCGGCTCGGGGCGCATAGTCCCTGGTACGCAACGTTTAAGGATCTCTATCTTGCTTTTTCGTAAACGGCAAGAATTTCCTAAAAAATCAAATTCATTCGATGGGATAGACCTTTGGATGTAAAATGTGTCAAAGGTTAGCTTTGCTATACGCTTTTATGGATCTCGTTTCTTGACGGCACCACCTTCTTTGATAAGGCGACGTGTTCAAATGGCTATCTAAGGAAATTGGATTAAATTCTTGTAATACGAATTACTTTTTGTGGAAAATCATTGGGGTACTGCTAAGTCGACTCACGGATTCAGGATCTTAGTTATCCAACCGATTTCAACGAATTGGTTTGGTTATGTACTTTGTATCGCTTATTCCGACGCTTTTGTCTCTTATGCGAATTCAGTAGCTACAGGAACGAAGATGCCGCGCACAAATTGGTCCGATATGGCTAGATATCGAATTATATTGCCGGATGATAAAAGTGTGACTGAGTTTAACAGAATTATCCATTGCATCTTTGGGTTAATGAGTAACAACGTCAAGGAAAATAATGATTTGGCAGAAGTTCGAGACTCTCTCCTCCCCAGACTCATGTCCGGAGAAATCAGAGTCCCAATTAGAGTCTGTCTAAAAACCCCCTCAAGAGAGGGCAAAAAGCAAGACGTTTTTATATGGAAATTGGTGGAATTTAAAGGGAATTCGACTCTTCGCGTCGAAGGATATAGGTACAAAGACTGTTTATAGCGAGGCGATGTACCTTGTTTCGATTCGATGTGGACCCCCAAGTTAGCTTTTACGACTTTGCAGCCCTCTGGGACCAACTTGTGCCTGCCGATTCCGTCTTTCGCCTGTTTCGTGAATTGGCGCCCCTATTAATACAACCGGAGGATTTTACAGGTCTCTATTGCCTTGACAACGGACGTCCCAGTCATGCGGCCCGGCAGATGACGATGGCCTGCATGTTACAGGAAATGCTGGGCGAAACAGACCGGGGGATGGAAGCACAGACACGTGTGAACATCGAGGTCAAGTTTGCGTTAGGAATGGCCCTCGATGAACCGGGCATTGATCACGCCAATTTTGGCGTCCACCGGCAACGGCTCATCCAAAAGGAACTTGATAAGGTCTATCTCGATCGCTTTATCCGGTTGATGTACTACCTGGGCGTTTTGACAGGGAAAGAACCTTGGATAACGGACACGACCCATGTCATAGCTCCCATCAGTGCCCCCACGACCATCGAACTGATCCGCCAAGCCATGCGCCTGTTGGTGCGTCTTTTGGCGAAGCAATACAGTGTTCCATGGCATGCAATCCCCCATGCCCCTCGGGCGGTACGTTACCTGGAAACAGTGACGGAAGTGAAAGAGCATAACCTGGACGATAAGGCCAAAATGGAACGGCTTGTTGAAGTGGTCAGCGAGGCTGACGAACTGCTGGCCTACGTGGAGTCATCGGAGGCTTCGTGGAAGAAGAAGCCCGATGTCATTCATTACGCCCTTTTGCTTTGCCGTATCCTCCGTGAACGAATCATTCGGAAAGATGATGGAACTCTTGAGATAGCCCCCGGCGGTTCTGTCAAAGATATGATAGTTTCGGCTGTAGACAGCGAAGCCCGTTTCGGTTGTAAGGGCAAGACGAAATGGCGCGGGTATAAGATGGCCATCGTCGAAGTCGGAAATTCCGGATTTATCGCCGCCGCCGAGGCCATGAAAGCCAACGACTATGACGGCTCCAGTCTGGTGCCGTTAGCGGATCAGCTTCCCACCGATTGTGTAGAAAACCCGACGATCATTGGAGATACCCACTATGGTGCGGGCGATGACCGTGTCACCCTCAAGGAAAAAGGCATTGACGTAGTGGCGCCACTTTCACCAAAGACAAAATGTGATATCCTCGCGGGCGAGGGATTTCAAGTTTCCGAAGACCAAACACAACTGATCTGCCCGAGAGGAAAAGTCATCACCACCTATTCGGAAGTGGCAGATGGGAAGAACTTCGTGCTTCGCGCCAAGGACCATGATTGCAAGCACTGCCCTCGTTACACGACCTGTTTTAAAGAAAAGAAACATCGGCGCACGATTTTTATTCACAACGCCTATGGTGTCATGCTCGAGGCGGCAAAGCACTCCCAAACGAAAATCTATAAGGAACAGATGCGTCTTCGCAGCCGCATCGAAGCCAAGCAAAATGAACTGGTCAACCGTTACGGACTGCGCCGGGTTCGCCGTATCGGAAAACGAAATCTGGCTTATGCCGCCCGGCTCAGCGCGTTAGCGGCGAACTTTCAAAAACTCAACCGTCTACGAAATGATAAGAATGCAACCATGGTGTTGGAGGTGAGTGCCTTACGCGGTGTTGCTTTCAAAAAAGCCGCATAAGGTGCAAGGGGGAGATCTGCCCTTTTTGAGGAAAATCCTCAAAAAGGGCCGGTGAGACCGATAAAAAGACTCTAGTTTTTTGCTGTTTGTATTAAAAAATCATGCTTTTGCAAGGGCTGGCTAGGGAATTTGCTTATTTTCTAGACGGCCTCAATTAAGGAACAGTGCTAGAAAACAAACGAACATCATTTCATAGATAATCGTTTCTACTTTGCCCTGCAAAGGAGGCTCTCAGATGTCGCAACACCAGGCGTTCTGCGAATCGGAACTGGAAGAGGCCGCCCTGGAATGGTTTCAGGAACTGAACTATGAAACCGCCTTCGCCCCCGAACTCTCGCCGGGCGGCGATTACCCGGAACGGGAAGACTATGGCGACGTCATCCTCCAGGATCGGTTGCGAGACGCGCTCCAGCGGATCAACCCGCACCTGCCTCCCGAAGCCATCGAGGACGCCTACCGGCAGATCGCCATCCCCCAGAGCCCGAGCCTGCTCATGAACAACAAGGCCTTCCACAAGCTGATCACCGACGGGATCGACATAAGTTACCGCCACAAAGGCGGCGCTGTCCGCTATGCAAAAGCCATGGTCTTCGATTTTGACCCCTGCCGTGTTGATAATAACGACTGGCTCGTCGTCAACCAGTTCACCGTCATCGAAAACCGGGTGGAGAAACGGCCCGACATGGTCGTCTTCGTCAACGGCATCCCCCTCGTCGTCATCGAACTGAAGAGCAGTTCCGATGAAGAGGTCGGCATCAGCGAAGGCTTCAACCAACTACAGACCTACAAGCAGACCATCCCCTCGCTCTTTACATATAACGCCTTCATGGTGACGAGCGACGGGATCAACGCCAGGGCAGGGACGCTGACGGCTGATGAAGACCGCTTCATGATGTGGCGGACCATCGACGGCGACGATGTGGCGCCATTGTCGATCCCCCAACTGGAAGTCCTAATTAAAGGCATGTTCGACAAGCGCCGGCTCCTCGACATCGTCAGGCACTTCATCACCTTCCAGACCGATGGCCGCGATACCTACAAGCTCCTGGCGGGCTATCACCAGTACCATGCCGTCAACAAAGCCGTCGACAGCACCGTCCGGGCGACGTTAGAAAAGGGCGACCGTCGGATTGGCGTCATATGGCACACGCAAGGTTCCGGCAAGAGTCTTTCCATGGTCTTTTACACCGGTAAATTGGTTCTGGCAGAGGAGTTGGACAATCCGACCATCGTCGTCATCACTGACCGCAATGATTTAGACGATCAACTCTTCGGCGCCTTCGCCCGTTCAAAAGACCTGCTTCGGCAGACGCCGGTGCAAGCGAAAGACCGGGCCGATCTGCGCCGCCTCTTGGAGCGGGAGGCCGGCGGGATCATCTTCACCACCATCCACAAATTCGCCCCCGAAGCCAAGGGTGATCGCATCCCCGTGTTGACAGACCGAAAAAATGTCATCGTCATCGCCGACGAGGCCCACCGCAGCCAGTACGGCTTCGGCGCCGATGTGGTGGAAGGAAAAGACGAAGCGGACATCAAATACGGCTACGCCAAATATATGCGCGACGCCCTGCCCAACGCCTCCTACATCGGCTTTACCGGCACGCCCATCGAACTGACCGATAAGAACACCCGCGCCGTCTTCGGCGATTACATCGACATCTATGACATGACCCGCGCCGTTGAAGACGGCACCACCGTCAAGATCTACTACGAGAGCCGCATCGCCAAGCTCGACCTGCCCGACGAGATGAAGCCCGTCGTCGATGAGGAATACGAAGAGATCACCGAACATCAGGAATACGAGCAAAAAGAAAAGCTGAAGTCCAAGTGGTCCCGCCTGGAAGCCATCGTCGGCGCCGACGAGCGGATCCAGGTGGTGGCCCGAGACATCGTCGAGCACTTCGAGAAACGTCAGGCCGCCCAGGAGACCGCCGTCGGCAAAGCCATGATCGTCGTCATGTCCCGGCGCATCGCCGTCGACCTGTATCATGCCATCGTCACCCTCCGTCCCGAATGGCACAGCGATGATCTAGACAGAGGCGTCATCAAGGTGGTCATGACGGGGGGCTCCGCCGACCCGAAGGAATGGCAGCCCTTCATCGGTACGAAGGCCACTCGTGATCGCCTCGCCAAGCGCATGAAAGACAACGATGATGAACTGAAACTGGTCATCGTCCGCGACATGTGGCTCACCGGCTTCGACGTGCCCAGCATGCACACCATGTACATCGATAAGCCTATGGGCGGCCACAACCTGATGCAGGCCATAGCTAGGGTCAACCGCGTCTTTCGGGAAAAGCAGGGCGGCTTAGTCGTCGACTACATCGGCATCGCTGAGAACCTGAAAGCCGCCTTGCGAGATTACACGGAAAGCGACAAGCAGACGACCGGCGTCGACACGGACCAGGCGGCGGAGGTCATGCTGGAGAAGTATGACCTGATCCAAGAGATGCTTCACGGCCACGACTACAGCAAGTTTTTCACAGGCAAAGCCAGCGACCGCATGCAGGCCATCGTCGAAACGATCGACTTCGTCATCGGGCTCCGTGAGCGCAAAGATGAATACATGCGCCTCGTCACGGAACTGTCCAAGGCCTACTCCCTCTGCGCCACCACCGACGCGGCAGAAAAGCTCAACTTGGAAGTGGGCTTCCACAAGGCCGTCAAAGCGGGCATCATCAAGATGATCCCGGAGAACACAAAAAAGAGAACAGGCGCCCACTTGGACGCCCAGTTAAACCAGTTGATCTCCAAGTCGATCTCCTCGAACGAGGTCATCGACATCCTGCAGGCCGTAGGCCTGCAAAAGCCCAACATCGCCATCCTGTCCGATGAGTTCCTTGAAGAAGTGCGGGTGATGAAGCAGAAAAACCTGGCTGTCGAACTACTCAACCGCCTGCTCAAAGGCAAGGTCAAAGCCTTCGCTCGCAAGAACCTGATCCTTTCTAAAAAGTTTTCCGAAATGCTGGAACAGGCCATCAAGAAGTACCAGAACCGTACCATTGAGACGACCCAGGTGATCATCGAACTGATCGAACTGGCCAAAGAAGTGAACAAGGCTCATGGCCGGGGTGAAAACACGGGCCTGACCGAAGACGAATTGGCCTTCTATGACGCCTTAGCCGACAATGAATCGGCGAGAGAACTCATGGGCGACGAGATCCTCAAACAAATCGCCAGGGATCTGACCCAGCAGATCAAGCGGAACATGACCGTCGACTGGAGCCTGAGAAGCAGCGTCCAGGCAAGAATGAAGATGATCATCAAGCGGCTGTTGAAGAAATACAACTACCCCCCGGACAATCGCGAGAAAGCCCTGTCCACCGTCATGGAACAGGCGCGGTTGCTCTGTGTCAGCGAGGCAGCAGCCCTGAACAGCGGCGACCAGGTTTCCGAACTGAGAGTAGCGGAAAGACTGGATCATCGCTACGAGGTCTAAAAATAATAACAGGAGTTGGAGCCCTCCCTGCCGCAGCAGGAGGGCTCTTTTGCTGTCTCGAAACACTCGTCGCTACGACAGGCGCATTTGCCGTCACATCCGCTGCAGCCACCGGAGGCGCAGTGACAGGATCCCTCTTTCAAGTTTTTCGCTTCTCGGTAGAAACCGCGCAGCGTCAACCAGCCGATCGCGAGCGCCAGTCCGGCAGTTGCCAAAAAAGCGGTGATGACTTCCATTCGGTTCCCTCCTAACGCTTCAGACAGAGCCCAGCCAGTCTGGCCAAGCCCGGCAAGTTTTCTACGATCCTCAGCATGCTTTTACAAGAAGGATCATTTCTGCAAGAGCCTTAGCACAAATTCTGCCAGATTCCGGCATGCATCTGCCACGTCCCAGTTTGCGCTCACCCCTCAAACCCTAGCAACCGTCCAACCTGGTACACCACCAGCGACATCAGCCAGGCCAATGCGAAGGGGTAAAGGGCGCCCAGCAAGGTCCATTTCCACGATCCGAGCTCTTTTTTCAGGGTGGCCAGGGCGGCCATGCAGGGCGTGTAGATGAGGGTGAAGACCATGAAGGCGTAGGCGGAGAGGGCGGTAAAGTGGACTTGGGCGATGGGCAGCATCTGGGCGGCCGCATCGACGGCCTCTTCGGACAGCTCGCCGATGCCGTAGACGATACCGAGGGTGGAGATGACAGCCTCTTTGGCCAGGATCCCTGTGAGGATGGCTACGCCAGATTCCCAGGAGGCGAAACCGTGGAAGGTGAAGAGGGGGGCGATGATGCTGCCGATAGCGGCGAGGAAGCTGTCTTGGATCTCGGCGGGACCTTCCAGGTTGAAATTGCTGAGGAGCCAGATCACCACGGACATGCTGAAGATGATCGTGTCGGCTTTGATTAAGAAGCCCTTGCCCTTTTCCCAAGTCTGGGTCAATACCGTCTGCCAGGAGGGCAAACGGTAGGGGGGCAGCTCCATGACGAAAGGCTCAGATTCGCCCTTCAAGAGGGTCTTCTTGAAGAGGATCCCCATCAAGATGGCTAGCGCGATGCCGAGCACGTAGAGGGAGAAGACGACGAGGCTTTCCTTTTCGGCGAAAAAGAGGGCGGTGAAGAGGGCGTAGACGGGCAAACGGGCGCTGCAGGACATCAACGGCGCGATCAGCGCGGCGATGCGGCGATCCCGCTCCGAATCGAGGACGCGGGCGCCCATGATGGCCGGGACGGAGCAGCCGAAGCCGATCAGCATGGGCAGGAAGGCTTTGCCGGAGAGGCCGATCTTGCGCATGGCCTGGTCCATGATGAAGGCGACGCGGGCCATGTAACCGGAGCCGTCGAGGATGCTGATGAACAAAAAGAGCGTGAAGATGATGGGGGCGAAGACGACGACACCGCCTACGCCTGCGATGATCCCGTCGACGATGAGCGACTGCATCCATTCGGCGACGCCGAGGGAGACGAGGGATTCCGACGCCCACTCGGTGAAAGGTCCGCTGATCCAGCCATCGAGCAGATCGGCCAGCGGTTGACCGACCCAGGTAAAGGTCACCTCGAACATGAGGTACATTAGGGTCAGGAAGATGGGGATGCCGAGAACGCGGTGGGTCAGAATGTTGTCCAGTCTGTCGCTGAAGGACGCCTCCAAAGGTCCCTCCGTCCGCGCCGATCGCGCCAGCACATCGGAAATGAAGGCGTAGCGGGCTTCGATCAAGGCGTCCTCGTCTTCAGCCGCCCGCAGGGAATCGGCCTGGGCCAGGTACTCGGTCAGCAAGGGATCCTGCTGCGCCTTAGATTGGTAGGCGGCTGGGTCGAAGCGCTCCACCAAATCTCGGAGGCCTTCTTTGCGCGTCGCCACGGTGGGCGCCACAGGGACGCCGAGACAGCGGCTCAGGGCATCTGTGTCAATCTGAACGCCTTTCTGCTTGGCTTCGTCGACCATGTTCAAGGCGATCAGCAGGGGCGTCCCGGCTTCGATCAGTTGTACCGTCAGGTAGAGGTTTCGTTCCAAATTGGAGGCGTCGACCACATTGACGACGACGTCCGGTTTTTCCCGGTTGAGATAATCGGCAACGATGCGTTCTTCCAGGGAATAGGCGCTGATGCTGTATGTACCGGGCAGATCGACGATGGTGAAGGTTTTATCCGCTTTTTTCAACCGGCCGACGGCCTTTTCCACGGTAACGCCGGGCCAGTTGCCGATGTGCTGGTGGGCGCCCGTGAGGGCGTTAAAGAGGGTCGTTTTGCCGGTGTTCGGGTTGCCGGCGAGGGCGACGGTGATGGCAGACATGACGTTGCATCCCTCCTATATCCTCATAGGACCATGATTTGTTCGGCTTCGGACTTGCGAAAAGAGAGGTTATACCCTTTGATTTGTACCTCAATAGGATCGCCCAGGGGGGCTACTTTGACGACGCCGATGGTGGCGCCTTTTAAGACCCCCATGGCCATCAGACGGCCTTTGGCGGTTCCGGTGACCAACACCTTATCGACGACGGCGGATTGGCCCGGTTTGACATCTTTGAGGGTTTTCACCTGCCGACCTCCCTTTCGCAACAATGGATCACCTTGATATTCTCTGCCAGGCTTTTTCCCAGCATGACCTTGCTGCCCCGGACCTCTACCACCATCGGTCCCCCGCTGGTCTGGCAAACGGCGACTATCGTTCCGGGAAGGAAGCCCATCTCTTCCAGATGACGCTTCGTTTTCCGACAACCTTCGACCTGATGAATGATCACCTGCCGTCCCCGGTTGACCATGCTAAGCGGAGAGCGCATTCTGTTCATCCTCCTTGATCGGAAAGGGGCAGTGCAGGCAGCGTGATTGGACTTCCAGCAGTTTTTGTAAGAGCGTCTCCATCAATTGCGCCTGGAGTTGTGAAGCCGTAATCGCTTGGCCTGTTGTCTGGGAGCAGCGGGCGATCACCTCGGCTACCTCCTGGGCGATCTGACGCACGGCGTCGATCCCCAGATCGAGCGCCTGCACGCTTTCGTAGGAACGGGCCAGCCCGCTGGCAGAGCCGGTGATCTGTCCGATGATGGATTGCAAGGTCTGTTGCACCTGGCGCACCGAATGCAGCCCGTCCCGGATGCCTTTTGTCCCTTCCGTCATGACCTGAGCGGCTTGCAGAGAATTTTGTTGGATCTGGCGCAGCGCCGCCGACACCTGTTGGACCGTTTCACGGCTCTTGGTAGCCAGCCTTCCCACTTCCTCGGCCACTACGGAAAAACCCCGTCCGGCCTCACCGGCCCGGGCCGCTTCGATGGTGGCGTTCAAGGCTAGCAGTTTCGTCTGACCGGCGATGGTGTGGATGGCCGACAACATCCCGTCCAGTTGACGGGCGTGCGCCTGGAGTTGGGCGTTGAGTTGCGCGGCCTGTTCCACCCGGCTGTGGATGCCTGTCAACTCCTGGCTGGCGTTACGGAGGACATCGGCGCCGTTGACGGCGAGCCTTTTTGCTTGTTCGAGGGAACGCTGGGCCTCACCGACCTCGGCAAGGGCCTTTTGCACATGGCGGTTTAATTCTTCCACCATGCCTTGACTGCACAAGGCCGTTTCGTTCGCCTCGACTACCTGGCATTGCATCTCCTCCCCTGCAGCGATCAAGTCGCTGCCGCAGCGCATCGCTTCCTGAACCTGCGCCGTCAACCGTTCTATCTCTCTATTCAGCCATGCGGGGGGTCGATCCCGGTAGATTGTCACCGGCGGGGGCGCTTCCGATTGCGGCCTTTCGCTCCGGACAAACCAGCCCTGTAAAAAGCCCATGCCTATCGCTCTCCTTTATCCGAAGCCGCGGTGCGGAACGGTAGTGTTATCACTGAGAGTAATTTAACAGAGAATGAAAATCATTGTCAATTAGAGTGTCGGCCATTCTCCGGCCTTTATTACCAGTTCTCTCGTCCAGGCAAGGGCGCAGGCTGAATTTGTGTAAATGAAAAACGTTTTCATTTAGCCGTCAGCAGACCCTGGTTGGCAAAAAATAGGATGGCAACACATGAACAAACGAAAGGGAGAGCTGCTCAATAAGCTCTCCCTTTCGTCTGTTCAGAAGGGTGGCTGATCCGGGAGCAGTTCTATCGGGCTGCCACATTTGCCGGCACGTTAGAGCTGCTCTTTGAGGATTTCCACCAATTTGGTCAACTCGCTGATGGCGCCGGTGAGCGCTTCCAATCTCCCCTCCATGCGAACCAAGAGGTAGGCGGCCAGGGCCACAGGAAAACCCACGTTGGCGACGGATTGGAGAACGGTGTCCACATGTGCACCTCCCTTATGTCAAGGCGTTCCCGGTGAGTGCCGAGGGCGATGCTTAAAGGTCGGGATGGGACAGATTAGGGGTTCCAGAGGTCGGTCACGCTGGACGACACCAGTCGGACATCTTTTTTGTTGACCAGGTCGCCGCCGGTGGTGGTGAAGACGTTCGAGGCAATGATCGTGTCCATGGCCGCCGCCACCTGGGCGGGGGTGAGATCTGCTTTGGGATCTTTGACTCGTAGAACCACTTCCCGCCCCATTTGGTTGGTGAAGACCAGTTCCAGCATCTCTTTTGTAGCCACGTTGCATCACCTCCTTTGCTTGTCTTTTATGGCCTGCTTGAAGCAACCATGAGACTGTTGCGCGCGGGCAAGGGGATTAGGCTTCGATCAGTTGGTTCGTGTCGACGCGGGCGATCCGGCTGACGGGGATGCTCATCAGGCCGGACAGCGCTTCAGCGGCGGCGTAGACGTTGTCATCGGTCGCCGACGGTTTCAGGCCTTTGAAGTCCCGGTTTTGGAACAGGGGCTCTCCTTTGGCGTTTGTTCCCGTCTGGGCGATGAGGCGCAGGCTGGCGCTGATGGGGCTTTTGCTGACTGCCATTGTGGATCACCTCCTTTCGAACATTTGTTCGCGTCACGGTTACAGCTTACCAGCCCGGTGAGAAATGGACAAACTTGGAGAAAGGCCAGGAGAAGGAAAGAGTACGAACATATGTTCGGTTTTCGCTGTTTTTCTCTCTCGATTAAAAGATTCCATATTTCGGGATTCGAGTTTCTTCGATCGTCTTGGCTGGAATGAGTTAGCTGATAGTCGTCCGGCAGGGAAAGAGGGGCTCGGCGTGGAAAAAGGGAGGAGGATGCACTGAAGATCAAACCGGCAGAAAGGTGAGCGAAAACAGGTGAAACGCTTTACGGTCCGCGCCTTTTTTGACGGCATGAACCGCATCCTGGAAAAAGAAGCCAAAGAGGCGCTGGCCGCGATCGAATTCCGTGTCAAAGCGGAACTGCTGCCGGAGCGAATGCCCATCGGCCAGGCATGCCTTTGGTCGGTCCTCGACGAGGAGGGCCGGACCATGTACTGGATGGTGCCGGAGCATCTGGCTATTCGTTTTCAGCCGGGCATGGTCGTCGCCGCTGTCGGTCATCCCGTCGTCTGGTCTTCGACCAAGCGAGGCAAACGGCTGGAATGGCTGCAGGTGAAGAACCTGGAAGGGCTCTCTTCAGGGGAGACGCCGCGTCACCTACAGGCGAAGCGCCTGGCTGCTGAGGGGCTGCTGGGTCGCCGTCCCCGGCGGGAGTGGCCTGTCGACGCCGCGCGCGGGTCGGTGCGCCTTCACCTGGTGATCGGGAATAAGGATACCGCTTTGCCGGGCTTGCGCCATCAACTGCGCAAAGGGCGCCGTTTTCAGTTGCAGGTGCATGCGGCTGACATGAATAAGGCCGATGAGGTGGCCTTGGCCGTCACGGAGGCGGCGCAGGCCGGCGGACAGTTTCTCCTCCTCGTCCAGCAGGAAGCCGACAATTTCTTGATCTTTGATGATCCGGCGGTCTTGCGGGCGCTGTCTCAAAATCGCCTCTATACCATCCTTGTCCAACCGGACTGCAAAGTGAAGCCTTTCGGCTACTGGTGGGTTGACGAGTGGCTCGACAATCCCCATCTGGCCGTGCAGCGCATCGTCAGCCGCTGCTGGTCCGTCTGGAAAGGACCTCGCGAGAAGGAACGTTTGAAACAGGCCCTTTTGGACCAGACCCAGAAAGACCGCTCCCGCTTCGCCTCCGAATTGAGCCGGCTGCGCCGGGAGAACAGCCAATTGGCGGCCCAGTTGGCTAACCTCAGCCCGCAGCGGATCGAGGAACTGGAAAAGCGCCTCAGCCGGACGGAGGGTGAACTGAAGCGTTCCGAGGAGCGCCGTCGCGTCGTCCTCGCGCAGTTGTACGACCTGGAACAAGAACGGGATGATTTGAAACGCAAGCTGGCCCTGTCAGAGGGCGGGGGCATCGTCGCAGTAGCGCCTGCCGATCTGTCCGCCGAAGTGGAGAAGGCCCGCCGCCAGGAAGAGTACCGCCGCATGCTCGTCGAAGACGAGCGGGACCGCCTGGAGGCGGAAAACAAGCGGTTGCTGGCGCGCCTGGAAGAGACGGCGCCTCTTGTTGTGGAGGAACTGCGCCAGAAGGCTGCCGCTTTGGAGATGGAACTGAGCCGATCGGAGGAGCGGCGTGAGCAGTTGTCCGAGCTTCTCTTCCTTTTGGAGCAAGAGAACCGCGAGTTGAAGGGGCGGTTGGGCTTTCGGGAGGAACTGGAGACTCCGCCGGAAGGGCGTTCCTGGTCCCCGGAGGAGGAACTGCTCATCGGCAAGGCGCGCCTTTACGAGGAGATCCACGACCTGCTGATCAAGGAGGAGCTGGAACGCCTCCAGCGAGAGGTGAAGCGGCTCCGCGATCTCATGGAATCCTGTTCGCCGGCCTTGCTCACGTCACTGCGAGACGAATTGGAGATCACCCGCGCCCAGTTGGCGCATTCGGAAGCCTTGCGGGAGGAACTGCAAAAGGGACAAGAGAAGATGCGCCGGGAGTTGCGGCGGATGCGCGACGAGCGAATGGGGATTGGCGGCGCGCGAATAGGCGAAGAGAGCGCAGCTGCCTTGAAGCTATCGGAGAAGACTTTCCCTAGCGACGAAGCCGAATTCGTGGCGGCGTTGACGGCCTCGTCTGAAAGGGAGACGAAAGGTAAAACCGGTGAAACGGCGCAACGCAATCGAGAGCAAGCGGCACAGGCGCCGGGGACGCAGGGGAGAAGGACCCCGGATCCTGTGACGCAGGAACAGGAAGAACAGACCGATGACCTGTTGGGCAAAGCCGTGGAGTTTTTCCGTCACGGATTCCGGCTGGGACGGAAGCGGTAACAGGAAGAAAAGATTCGGAAAAAGGTGCTTGCCGCCCCCTCTCCCCAATCGGTACAATGGACCCATGGTCGATGGCACCAGCGCCTCAGATCAAAGGAAGCGATGTTTCATAAGAGGAGAGGAGAGACGAGCGTGAGCGAACCGATTCGCAAAATCATGCTGGACGAGAAATCCATCCCCACTGCCTGGTACAACGTACAGGCTGACATGCCGAACCCGGCCGAGCCGGCCCTCCATCCCGGCACCTTGCAGCCCCTGGGACCGGCCGATTTGACGCCCCTTTTCCCGATGGAATTGATCAAGCAGGAGGTCAGCACCGAACGCTGGGTTGAGATCCCCGAAGAGGTGCGGGAACTGTACAAGCAGTGGCGGCCTACGCCCGTCTACCGCGCCACGGGATTGGAAAAGCTCCTCGACACGCCGGCAAAGATTTACTATAAATACGAGGGAACCAGTCCAGCCGGCAGCCACAAACTGAACACGGCCCTCCCGCAGGCCTACTATAACAAGGCGGCCGGCATCAAACGGCTGGCCACGGAAACGGGCGCCGGCCAGTGGGGAAGCGCTTTGTCGCTGGCCTGCACCTTCTTCGGCCTGGAATGTGTCGTCTACATGGTGAAGGTCTCCTACAACCAGAAGCCCTACCGCAAAGCCTTCATGCAGGTCTACGGCGCCGAAGTCATCCCGTCGCCGTCGATGCGCACCGCCTCCGGCCGCCAGGTCCTTGAGTTGAACCCTGATTCGCCCGGCAGCCTGGGCATCGCCATCTCCGAAGCCGTCGAGGACGCCGTCTCCCGGGAGGACACCAATTACGCCCTCGGCAGCGTTTTGAACCATGTCATCCTGCACCAGACGGTCATCGGCCTGGAGGCGAAAGCCCAATTGGCCATGGTCGACGAATACCCTGATGTGGTCCTTGGCTGCTGCGGCGGCGGAAGCAACTTCGCCGGCATCGCCTTCCCCTTCTTGGCCGACCGCTTCCAGGGCAAGAAGGTGCGTCTCGTTGCCGTCGAACCCGACGCCTGCCCGACGCTGACCAAGGGCGTTTACGCCTACGACTACGGCGACCTGGCCAAGTTGACGCCGGTGGCCAAGATGTACACCCTCGGCCACGACTTCATCCCCCCTGGCTTCCATTCCGGAGGTCTCCGCTACCATGGCGACTCGCCGCTCGTCAGCCAACTCTACCACGAAGGCTTCTTGGAAGCCCAAGCCTATGGACAGAGGACCATCTTCGAAGCCGCCCTTGCGTTCGCCCGCAGCGAAGGGATCATCCCGGCGCCCGAATCGGCTCACGCCATCGCCGGCGCCATCGCCGAGGCGAAAGCAGCCAAAGAGGCCGGCGAAGCCCGCACCATTCTCTTCTGCCTCTCCGGCCACGGCATCTTTGATCTGGGCGCTTACGAGGCCTACCTCTCCGGCGGGCTCAAGGACGTGCCCTACTCGGAAGAGGCACTGGCGAAGAGTTTGAACAACCTACCGAAGGTGTAAGCTCGGCCTCAACGGTGCTGGGACCGTGACCAAATCGATCACCGAATCGATGCAGAGCAATCCGGAAGCGCCTTTGGAACTAAAATAAATATGGAAATAAAAGGAGAACGGGGAGATACCCCCGTTCTCTTTGTTTTTCCTCCGAATGACTATGATACAAGTTTTATACATACTGTCGTTCCATGCCGTTGCGCTGGGTTCAGCCTTGATGATCAGAAAATTAGCTGAATCATCGAGAATCACTTAAAAAATTCATGGAAAAGGTGGTTGTTTTTGCGTGGCAGCAAGGCAAGGCATCAGCAAATGGTTGCTCATCGGCGGACTCTCGCTCGGGGCGCTTCTGAATGGAAGCCTTCTGTCTCCGGCCCAGGCGGCTGTTCCCCAGGTCTACGTAGACAACACGCTTCTTACGGCCAATGTGGCCCCTGTGCTCCAGCAAGGCGTCCTGCAGGTTCCGGCAAAGGAGCTGGCGAGCGCCCTTGGCGGCAGCTTTATCTTTGACGCCAACACGAACCAGGGAACCGTCAAGGTGGGCGATAATGAAGCAGTGTTTTTGCTGAACTCACCGACGGTCACTTTTAACGGCAAGCATATCAACGCCCCGGCCCCGATGGTCATGACCGGCAACCGCTTCATGGTCCCTGCTGACTTCCTCTGTAATACCTTGGGACTCGTCAGCGTCGCGAAGGGAGACCTGCTTCAGGTATACAAGCCCGTAAACGGCCGGATCACCTACAAGGTCATGAGTGGTGATAGCCTCTGGCGGCTCTCCCAAAAGTTCGGCACGACCATTTCCTCCATCCAAAGCCTCAACGGCTTAACCTTCGATGTCCTCTACGTGGGGCAGAACCTGACGATCCTGCCTCAACTTCCACCGGCGGTGACCGTCACGGCCACCATGTCCAGCTCCGGCACCTTTTTCAGCAGCCCCAGTTTTAGCGCCTCTGCCATCGGCTACCTCCAGCCCGGTACGACGGTCACCATTCTCGGTAAGTCGGGCGACTGGTTTAAGGCACAATCCCCTCTCGGGGTCGGCTATCTCTACCGCTCTGTCCTTCGGGTGAATCAGAACATCACCCCCGTCCCAGCGCCGGCCAACATTTTCGCTGCGAAAATCCCTGTCGACACCTCTAGAGATACGGTGACCTACCAGTCCTACACCGTTGTCAGCGGTGATACGGTCTGGTCGATTGCAGAACGACAGGGGATCCTGAAGGACGAGCTCTGCGCTGTCAACGGCCTGGGCGACGGTTCCCAAATCAAAGTCGGTCAGGTGCTGAAGATCCCTGTCCATCACGTGGCCGCGCAGCCGATCCTGGGACCCCAGTTCGGCGAGGTGCTTGATTGGCTCAGCCAGGGGCAGTACCTATTCAGTACCGGCAAGGTGGGCAAGCTCGTAGATTTGTCGACCGGACGAAGCTTCATGATCCAGCGCACCATGGGGGCCAACCACGCCGATGTGGAAACGCTGACCGCCGCCGATACACAAGTCATGAAAGAGATCTTCGGTGGCTTTACCTGGAACCGCCGGCCCTTCATCCTCCACGTAGAGGGCCGCAAAATCGCCGCCTCCGTCTCTGGCATGCCCCACGCCGGTGTGGACAGCGCCCCTTATCTGGCCAACGTGTCCTGGCGCAGCGGCAATTATGGCGCCGGTCCCAACTATGACCGGATCAAAGGCAACGGGATGGATGGTCACTTCGATCTGTACACCCTCAACGGCAGCGGTCACTCGGAACCGACAGTCAGCGCGCCTCATCAGGTGGGCGTGCTGATGGCGGGCGGGTTGGAGTAGCGACAAGCTGCAAGGACACGCAACGAAGCAGAACAAATAACGAAGCAGAAGAAAAGGGCGGCTGGTCTGATCCAGCCGCCCTTTTGGGTGCGCCCGACGTGGGCATTTTTGATCAGGTCGTCCCCTCCTGCTTTTCGCTATCGACGACCCGGGCGTCGACCGGCTTGGCTTTGTCACCGGGCCTCTTCTCCGGGGTAACCTCCTCTTTGAATTCGCGGATGCTCTGACCGAGTCCCTTGCCGATCTCGGGAAGCCGCTTTGCGCCGAAGAGGAGCAACACAATAGCCAAAACCACCAGCCATTGCCAGATGCTAGTGAACATTCCGAAGGTGTACACGCCGAATGCCTCCTGCCCAGGCTTCTGTTCTAGCCCTGTTGATGCTTTTTCAAATAATTTCTTTCAGTATACCAGAAGGGGGAGGTTGTCTCAAGTTTGCTGTCGCAGCAGTGTCGAAAAAGGCAGAACTGGTTCAGCATAAAAAAGGAAAAGCGCGTCGATAACAAGAATTAGTCTACATAACAAAACCAAAGAGAGCAGGGGCTAAAAGCTGTCCATTAAAATATAGAAAAATATTTAATTATGTGATATAATATTTTTATGAAGCTTAGTGAATGGGCAAAGAAAAACGGGATTACCTATCGAACCGCCTGGCAATGGCTCAAGGTTGGAAAGTTGCCTGTGCCGGCAGTACAAATGCCGACAGGGACGATTCTTGTTCAAGAGGGAGGGAAACCCGAAGGGAAAGTGGCCTTGTATGCAAGAGTATCCAGCGCAGACCAGAAAAGCGACCTGGACAGGCAGGTTTCACGCCTTTTGACTTATGCCAATGAACAGGGATGGGATGTGGGAAGGGCGGTTACGGAGATCGGTTCCGGATTAAATGGCCGCCGTCCTAAGCTTATGAAACTATTGGCCGACCCAAAGGTTAAGGTGATTGTGGTGGGCATCGGGATCGCTTGATGCGGTTTGGCTTTGAATATGTGGAGTCGGCTTTGGTCGCCCAGGGACGGCGGATAGTGGTCGTAGATCAATCGGAGCTAAAGGACGACTTGGTTCAAGATATGATCGAAGTGCTGACTTCTTTTTGCGCTCGGTTATATGGACGAAGATCGGCGGCCAATAAAGCGAAAAAAGCGATGGAAGCGATGATGCAGGGTGAAGATTAACCGGGCTTATCGGTATGAGTTAAAGCCCAACGTCGCCCAACGAATTCTGTTGGCCCAACACGCCGGAACGGCCCGATTTGCCTACAATTGGGGCCTAGCCCGGCGAATAACTCTGTATGAAGCGGAAAAGAAATCGACAAACGCCATAGCCCAGCACCGGGAGCTAAACCAGCTCAAGCAGACGGAGTTTCCCTGGATGTACGAAGTCTCAAAATGCGCTCCGCAGGAGGCTTTGCGGGACTTGGATAAGGCATTCAAGAACTTCTTCCGTGGTCTGAAACTTGGGCAAAAGGTTGGCTTTCCAAGATTCAAGAAGAAGGGCCAAGATGATTCTTTCCGGTTGACGGGAGCCATCAAAGTCAATGGAAAGGCGGTTCAATTGCCTCGGTTGGGCGTGATTCGGCTGAAGGAAGAACCATGGATCAGAGGGAGGATTCTTTCGGCTACGGTGAGCCGGGAGGCTGACCGTTGGTTTGTCAGCTTGGCTTGCGAGGTGGAGATTCCCGATCCTGCACCTGTCTTAGGGCCTATTGTCGGCATTGACGTTGGCCTGAATCATTTTGCAGTCTTATCGGACGGAACGAAGGTTGAGGCTCCAAAGCCTTTGGACAAATTCCTAAAGCGGTTAAGGCGGTTGTCCAAAAAGCACAGCCGAAAACAGAAAGGCTCCACCAATAGAAAGAAAAGCGCCTTGGCTTTGGCCCGTTTGCATCGGCGAATTCGCAACATCCGGCAGGACTTTTTGCATAAGCTCACCACGAATCTGGCGAAAACCAAGTCGGAAATCGTGATGGAGGATCTGAATGTCCGTGGGATGATGCGAAATGGCTCTTTGGCCCGGCACATAGCCGATGTTGGCTGGGGAGAGTTTCGGCGGCAGTTGGGATACAAAACCGCATGGTACGGGTCGAAGTTGACTTTGGTCCATCGGTTTTATCCAAGCAGCAAGACTTGCTCCGCCTGTGGTTATGTCCGGGAAGAATTGCCCCTTTCGGTTCGGGAATGGGATTGCCCAAGCTGTGGCGTCCACCATGACCGGGATCATAATGCGGCTAAAAATTTGAAGAATTACGCCAAAGGCATTGCTTGATAACGAGTACCGGAAGTTCTCCGGGAATTAACGCCTGTGGAGATTCCTCTGGCGGGGACGGGCAACCGTCTAGTCATGGGTCGATGATGCAGGAATTTCAACATAGGAATATTTTTCTATGGAGAAAGGAACGGTGTACTGCTTTGACGATATCGAAACTGAAGGATCCGGCCTTGGACAGGCTCTTCGAGGCTATCCTCCTGCTGGGCGACGTGGATGAGTGCTACCGTTTTTTTGAAGATATCTGCACCGTCGCCGAACTGAAGGCGCTGGCCCAACGGCTGGATGTGGCGAAGATGTTGGAACAGGATGCGACCTATACCCATATCGCCGAAAAGACCGGCGCTAGCCCGGCTACCATCTCCCGGGTCAAGCGCTGCCTCATCTACGGCGCCGACGGATACCGCCTGATCCTCCAACGGTTGCGCGAGAAAAAAAGCGTTGACACCCCCCAGACCCCGTGATAAGCTAACTATGTCACTTTTACTTCAATAAGGTGAAGCGATAAAGTAATTAAGTGATAGAGCAGCGGAGAAAAGGGGATGGCGATACGATGGCCAAAGAGGGAAACCTGCTGCAGATCCCGCCGGGGATGCGGGACCTGCTGCCCGGCAATGCCCGGGAAAAACGCTTATTGGAAAACGAATGGGTGAAATTGTTCTCCTCTTGGGGCTACCAGGAGGTGGCTACACCGACAGTGGAGTACCTGGACACGTTGGCCCTCGACACGGGGGAGGAGATCCGGGATCGGCTTTTCCAGTTTTTTGACCGCCAGGGCCGCATCCTGGCCTTGCGTCCCGAGATGACGACGCCCATCGCCCGGTTGGTGGCGACGCGGTTGCGGCAGTGTCCCTTTCCGCAACGCCTCTTTTATGTCGCCAATGTCTTTCGCTATGAAGAGCCCCAGGCGGGCCGGCAGCGGGAGATCTCCCAGGCCGGCGTTGAGCTGATCGGCGCGCCGGGACCCCTGGCCGACGCTGAGGTGATCGCCATGGCCGTCGAGGCCTTGCGTGCCTCCGGACTGGAGGATTTTCAGATCTCCCTTGGCCAGATCGAGGTCTTCAACGGCGTCATGGAAGAGTTGCCCCTTGACGCCGCTACGAAAGCCCGTGTGCGGGCGCTGGTGGCGAAGAAGGACTTTGTCAGCCTGGAAGAGCTGCTGGCCACGTCAGGCCTTGACAAGGCACAGTCCGACCTGCTCTTGACGCTCCCCACGCTGCATGGCGGGCGGGAGGTGCTCATCCAGGCGCTGCCGCTGGCCGTCAACGACCGCGCCCGCCGCGGCTTGGAGAACCTGCGGACCGTCTACGAGGGCCTGCGGGCCTTCGGCGTTGAGGACTATGTGGCTATCGACCTGGGCGTCCTGCGCGGCTTTGATTACTACACCGGCGTCGTCTTTGAAAGCTACACGGTCGGTCTTGGCTTTCCCATCTGCGGCGGCGGCCGTTATGACAGCCTGCTTGGCCAGTTCGGCTTTGACACCCCTGCAACCGGTTTTGCCCTCGGGATCGATCGGGTGCTCCTGGCGCTGTCCCGCTCCCGCGAACCGAAACCGGCGCCGGCGTCAGACGTCGTTATCGGCGGCGGCAACCCCTGCAAGATCATGGCCGAGGCCGTGCGGATGCGCAAGAACGGCCTCAGCGTCGAGATCGACCTGATGAACCGGAGCGAGGCGGAACTGGAACAGTACGCCGCCGCCCGGGCGATCGCCCAGTGGTTTTACTACCCTGCGGGGCAGGACGGCGATTCAGAAGGGGAGCGTTCGGACCTGGAGAAGGGACCGATCCTCTCTGAAATCGGAAACCTGATGGGCTCGCCGTCGGACGCTGCGCCGGTTCCGGTTGCAGAAGGCACGTCGGGGCCGGATGCAGAAGGCGCGCCGCTGCCGGCTACGGAAGGCGCGTCGGCGCTTGATGCGGGGGCTGTTTCGAAGCCCGATGCGGCTTTGGCGGGTCCGCCCAACCAGGAACAACAGGGGGGATTGGGACGATGAAGGATATGCTCACGGTGGCGTTGCCGAAAGGGAAGCTCTTTGACGACGCCGTTGAACTGCTCCGGGAGGCCGGTCTGAACACGAAAGGACTGTCCGAAAACAGCCGCAAGCTGGTCATCCACCAGGAAAAAGACCGGGTCAAGTACATCATCTGCCGCCCCACCGACATTCCCACCTTTGTCGAGTATGGCGCCGCCGACTTCGGCATCGTCGGCAAGGATACCATCGTCGAACAGGATAAGGACATCATGGAGCTGGTCGACCTCCGCTTCGGCTTCTGCCGCTTCGTCGTGGCCCTTCCCGATGCGGCCGCCAAGGGGCGCGACCTGACCCAGTTCAACTACCGCCGCGTCGCCACCAAGTTTCCCAAAGTCGCCGAAAGCTTTTTCGCTGAAAAAGGGATGCAGGTGGAGATCATCAAGCTCCACGGCAACATCGAACTGGCGCCTGCTGTCGGTCTCGCTGATATGATCGTCGACATCGTCTCGACGGGGCGGACTTTAAAGGAAAATAACCTGACGGCAGTGGAGGAGATCTTTACGGCCACGGCCCGTCTGGTCGCCAACCGGGTGTCCTATCGCTTGAAACATAAGCGCATCCAGCCCTTCGTCGAGCGGGTGCGCAGCCTCGTGAAAGACAAAGAGGTGACCTATTAAGATGGTGCGTCGCATCAGCTATCCGTCGGCCGAGGCCGACGCCTACCTACAGAAAAAGAGCTTTGACGATGTTGCCGTTGCCGAGCGGGTCGCCGAGGTCATCGCCAACGTCCGTAACCAGGGTACGGCAGCCCTCTTCGCGTACACGAAGCGCTTCGACGGCGCCGATGTGGACGAGTCGAACTTCCGTGTCAGCGAAGCCGAGATCGATGCCGCTTACAGCCAGGTCGATCCAAGCGTGCTGGCGGCCCTGCGCCGCGCCTGCGAGAACATCCGCCGCTTCCACGAAAAACAACTTCGGCCCTCCTGGATCGAACCGGAAGCCGACGGGACGATGCTGGGCCAGTTGATCCGCCCCTTGGAGCGGGTCGGCGTCTACGTCCCCGGCGGACTCGCCTCTTACCCATCGTCGGTGCTGATGAACGCCGTGCCGGCCAAAGTGGCCGGCGTGCCTCAGGTGGTCATGGCGACGCCGCCCGGCAAGGATGGGTCGATCAACCCTTACTCGCTGGTGGCGGCGAAAGAGGCCGGCGTCGACGAGGTGTACCGCATGGGCGGCGCCCAGGCTGTCGCCGCCATGGCCTTCGGCGTCGGCTTGAAGGCTGTCGACAAGATCACCGGCCCCGGCAACATCTATGTGACCCTGGCGAAGAAACAGGTCTACGGGACCGTGGACATCGATATGCTCGCCGGCCCCTCAGAGGTCCTCGTCATCGCCGACGAGAGCGCAGCGCCGGCCTATGTAGCTGCCGACTTCCTCTCCCAGGCCGAGCATGACGTCCGGGCGGCGACCGTCCTCGTCACCCCGTCGGCTGCCTTGGCCGATGCCGTCGAGGCGGAGATCGCGCGCCAACTGGCGACCCTGCCGCGCCGAGAGATCATGGAGCAGGCCCTGCGCGACAACGGCGCCATCTTCATCGTCAAGGACCTGGAAGAGGCTTGCCAGGTCTCGAACCGCTTCGCGCCGGAGCACCTGGAGGTGCTGACGGAGGCGCCCTTCGCCCTTTTGGGCAAGCTGACCCAGGCCGGCGCCATCTTCCTCGGCCCTTACTCGCCGGAGCCGGTGGGCGACTACTTCGCCGGCCCCAACCACGTCCTGCCCACGGGCGGCACTGCCCGTTTCTACTCACCCCTCAATGTGGACACCTTCCAGAAAAAGACGAGCCTTATCGCCTACTCGAAGGTGCGCTTCGATCGTGACGCGAAGGATATCATCGCTTTGGCGAAGGCGGAGGGGCTCGACGCCCATGCCAATGCCGTGGCGGTGCGGCTGGAGAAGTAATCGAATCAGCTAAACCGGACGAAAAAAAGCCGCCTCCGACAAAATAAAACTGCTTGGAGCAACTGGAAAAGAACGATAAACCTGGCTGGAAATAAGAATCCATCTGCTGTAAAAGAGATAAGAAAGGACGTCCGCCAATGAACGATCCATTGCGCTGGGTGCGGCAAGACATCCGCCACATCGTGCCCTACCAGGCCAAGGTCTATCCGGAAGGGGTCAAGGTGGACGCCAACGAAAACCCCTTCCCTTGGCCGGCCTCTTATGTGGAAAAGCTGCAAAAAGACCTGGCCGCCTACCCCTTTTCCCGCTACCCTGACGGGGAGGCTAAAGACCTGCGCCAAGCCTTGAGCGCCTACACAGGGCGCGACCCCGCCGAGATCCTTATCAGCAACGGCTCCGACGAGGCCATCCAGCTCATCCTGCTGACCTTCGGCGGCCCCGGCCTGGCGACGGTCATCTCCAACCCCACCTTTGTCATGTACGCCATGGCCACCCGCTATATGGGCGGCCAGGTGATCGATGTGCCGTTGCTCGAAGAGGCCGGTACCTTCCGCCTCGATGTGGAAGGCCTGCTCTCCGCCGCCAGCCGGGAGGAGTCGCGGGTGATCATCATCTGCAACCCCAACAACCCGACGGGTAACAGCTTCGCCGAAGAAGATATCGTGGCAGTCCTGCGCGGCACCGACAAGATCGTCATCGTCGACGAGGCCTACTACGAGTTTTATGGAAAATCGATGGTCGGGCGGATCGGCGAGTTCCCGAACCTGATCGTCATGCGCACCTTTTCTAAGGCTTTTGCCCTGGCCGGCCTGCGCGTCGGCTACACGATGGCCTCCCGGGCGATCATCAACGAGATCCACAAGGTCCGCCAGCCCTTCAACGTGAACGCCTTCTCCCAGCGATCGGCCGCCATCGCCTTGGAAGAAAGGGCGGCCTTCGAGAATCAGGTGAAAACCATTCTGGCCGAGCGGGAGACCTTGCTCCCGCAGCTGAAGCGCTTCGACTGGGACGTCTTTCCCACCGACGCCAACTATGTCTTCTTACGCCTGCGCGGCGAATCGCCGGCAGCTCGTGCCGCCTTGGCGGCGTCGATCCACAAGGCGCTGATGGACCGGGGCGTGCTGATCCGCAAGCTTGGCGGCGGGCCGAGCCTCGACGGCACCTTGCGCATCACCGTGGGACAGCCGGAGGAGAACCGGCGCTTGATCGTCGCGTTGGAGAAGATGAGCGAGGCGGCGGAGGGGTCGGCAGTTGGGTCGCAAGCTGTATCGGGAGGGTTAGCTGCTTCCGTAGCATCATTGCCGGCATTGGCGGCTTCCGCAGTATCATCGGAGTCAGCGGGGTCTGCTGCGTCCTTAGGGTCCGCAACTCCGGTTCGCAGATGGAGGGTTTGAGATGACGGCGATGAGAGGCGCATCCTATGTCCGCAATACAGCCGAGACGCGGATCTCTATCGACCTTTTTCTTGACGGAAAAGGGGTTTATGACGGGACGACGGGCATCGGCTTTCTCGACCATATGTTCACGTTGCTGGCCCGCCACGGCCAGCTGGACCTGACCATCGGCTGTCAGGGCGACCTGGAGGTGGACACCCACCACACGGTAGAGGATCTGGGGATCTGCCTAGGCAACGCATTGGCGCAGGCTTTGGGCGACAAAAAAGGCATCTGCCGCTACGGCCATGCCTATGTCCCGATGGACGAGACGCTGGTCCGCGTCTGCCTGGATCTGAGCGGCCGCCCTTTTCTCGTCTACAAGGTTAAGATTCCCGTGGAGCGGGTCGGCCAACTGGAGACGGAGATGGTGGAAGAGTTTTTCCGGGCCCTCTCCAACAGGGCGGGCATGAACCTGCACATCCACCTGCTTGAAGGCGGCAACGGTCACCACATCATCGAAGCCATCTTTAAGGCTTTTGGCCGCGCTTTGCGTCAGGCCGTCGCCATCGACCCGGATAATGCCGGACGTGTGCTGTCGACGAAGGGCGTTTTATAGAAGGGTATCTTTAATCGAAGCGTTTTATCTTTGGCAAACATAGTGACCAGCCAAACTGACCAATCAATAGCGACCAAACCATAATGAACGAGCAATATTACCAAACCATCATAGACCAAGCTCTAGCAAAACAAAACATCATACCGCAGAAAAGGGGGGCGAAGGGCATGATCGCCATCATCGACTATGGCATGGGAAACCTGCGGAGCGTCCAAAAGGGGCTGGAGAAGGCCGGCTACGCCGGTTTCGTCACCAGCGATCCTGAGGCGGTGCGCAGCGCCCCCGGTGTCATCCTGCCCGGTGTCGGCGCTTTTGCCGACGCCATGGAGAACCTGCGCCGATCGGGCATGATCGCGCCCATCATGGAAACTGTCGCCGCCGGCAAGCCCTTCTTGGGCATCTGTCTCGGCTTTCAATTGATGTTCGAAGCCAGCGAAGAGGGCGGCTATTTTGAAGGCCTCGGCATCTTCCCCGGCATGGTGCGTCGCCTGCCGTCGGGCCTCAAAGTGCCTCACATGGGCTGGAACGAGCTGACACTGCGCCGCGAAAGCGCTATCCTCGCCGGGATCCCCTCGGGGGCCGCATACTACTTCGTCCATTCCTATTACGTCGATCCGGCCGAGCCGGACCTGGTGATCGCCACTGTCGACTACGGCTTCGACTTCTGCGCCGTCGCCGGCCGGGGTAACGTCTCCGGCGCCCAGTTCCACCCGGAAAAATCGAGCGACCTGGGACTGCGCATCCTTCAAAACTTCGGAAAGCAGGTGGAAGGCTCATGCTGATTTTTCCGGCCATCGACTTAAAAGGCGGCCGTTGCGTCCGCCTCTACCAAGGGCGGATGGAGGACGCCATCGTCTACAACGACGACCCCGTCAGTCAAGCCCTCGCCTGGCAGGCCAAGGGCGCCCAGATGATCCACCTCGTCGACCTGGACGGCGCTTTTGAAGGGGAGCCGAAAAACCTCCCCGTCATCCAAGCCATCCTGGAGGCGGTGACCGTGGCCGTCCAACTCGGCGGCGGCATCCGCGATTTGAACATCATCGACCGTTACCTGCGCATGGGTGTCTCCCGGGTCATCATCGGGACGGCGGCCATCAAAAACCCGGAACTGCTCTCAGTCGCCTGCAAAGAGTATGGCCAGCGCATCGTCCTCGGCCTTGACGCCCGCGACGGCAAGGTGGCCACCGACGGCTGGGCCGGTACCTCTCAGGTGACGGCGTTGGAACTGGCCCTGGAGATGAAAGGGCGGGGATTGCGCCGCGTCGTCTATACAGACATCTCCAAGGACGGCACCTTGGCCGGTCCGAACCTGGCGGCGACAGCCGAACTGGCCCGCGCCACCGGTTTGAAGGTCATCGCCTCAGGCGGCTTCGCCACCATCGACGATGTGAAGGCGGCCGCCGCTTTAGAAGGAGACGGCATCGAAGGCGCTATCCTCGGCAAATCGATCTACACGGGCGCCATCGATGTGGCGGAGGCCATCCGTGTCGCCAGGGAGGGAAGACCATGCTAGCCAAACGGATCATCCCCTGCCTCGATGTCCACGGCGGACGCGTCGTCAAGGGGACCAACTTCGTCAACCTGCGCGACGCCGGCGATCCGGTCGAACTGGCCGCCGTCTATGACAAGGAAGGCGCCGACGAGGTGGTCTTTCTAGACATCACCGCCTCTTCCGACGGCCGGGCGATCATGCTCGATGTGGTCCGCCGCACCGCCGAGGAGGTCTTCATCCCCTTCACCGTCGGCGGCGGCCTCCGCTCCGTCGAAGACATCAGGGAGATGCTCAAGGCCGGCGCCGACAAGATCTCCTTGAACACCTCGGCCGTCCAGACGCCGAAGCTGATCAGCGACGGCGCTTGGAAGTTCGGTTCCCAGTGCATCGTCGTCGCCATCGACGCCCGCCGCCGCCGCGACGCCGAAGGCAACCCGGTCGAGGGCTGGGAGGTCTACACCCATGGCGGCCGCAAGCCTACCGGCATCGACGTGCTCGAATGGGCGCGCCGCGTCGAGGAACTGGGCGCCGGCGAGATCCTGCTCACCAGCATGGACAAGGACGGCACCAAAGACGGCTATGACATCCCCTTGACGCGGGCCGTCAGCGAAGCCGTCACCATCCCGGTCATCGCCTCCGGCGGCGTAGGGAATTTGGATCACATTGTGGAGGGGCTGACGGTGGGCAAGGCCGACGCCGCCCTGGCCGCCTCGATCTTCCACTACAGGGAATACACTATCGGCGAGACGAAGGAGTACTTGCGGGAGAGGGGAGTGCATGTGCGGCAATGGCGAGATTAAACGTTGCCCCTTCCTTTATCGATGAACTGAAGTTTGATGCCCACGGCCTGATCCCGGCCGTCATCCAGGACGCCGCGTCCGGCCGCGTCCTGATGGTGGCTTATATGAACCGGGAGTCCATCGCAAAGACCCTGGAGACGGGCCAGACCCATTTTTATAGCCGCAGCCGCAAGGAATTGTGGCACAAAGGGGCCACCTCGGGCCACTTCCAGCAGGTGACCGCCGTCGAGTACGACTGTGACCGCGACTGCCTGCTCTGGCAGGTCGAGCAGGTCGGGGCGGCCTGCCATGAAGGGTCTTTCTCCTGCTTTCGGGGGATTGGGGAGGTGGCGGGAAAAGGGGCTGTCGACAGCGCCGAAAGCGTTGCCGGAGCAGGCGGCAGCAGGATCGGCGCAATCCTCGAAGACTTGGCTGCCGTCATCGCCTCCCGCCAAAAGGAGATGCCCGAAGGTTCCTATACGACTTATCTCTTCACCAAGGGGCAGGACAAGATCCTGAAGAAGGTTGGGGAAGAGGCGGCTGAGGTGATCATCGCCTCAAAGAACAATGAACGGGGCGAGATTGTCTATGAGGCGTCGGATCTGATCTATCACCTGTTGGTGCTGTTGCGATATCATGAGATTGAGTTGGATCAGATTGCAGAGGAATTGAAGCGCCGGAGATAGTGAGACAATCTAAAATTAAAAAACGGCCTGCACTTTATCATTCTCCTGGTTTTTCAGAACGACGCGGGATCACATCTAGCGTCGTTTTTTACGTATGCTTTCGCCGAGGGTTGCGCTGTCTTTCCTTCGGGTGTACATTTATCCGAGGGGGTGGACTTAAATGAATAGGACTGACATGGATGAGCCCCGTCTCCCGGTCATTGAACAACCGGGTATATCACGGGACACCTTTGCCCGCGGCTTCTCCAAAGGCCTGAAGACCCTCTGGCTCATGGCCAAATTCATGTTTCCACTGATCATCCTTGTCACCGTTCTCGGCAAAACGCCGTGGCTCGGAAGGCTGGGTGACGCCTTCGCGCCCGTCCTTGCACTGATCGGCCTGCCGGGGGAAGCCTCGGTGGGCATCCTGCTCGGCCTGGCGACGAACCTCTACGCCGCCATCGGCGCCGTAGCGCCGCTGAATCTGACGGTCAAAGAGGCGACCATTTTCGGCTTTTTTCTCTTGATCTCCCACGGCTTGCTGATCGAGGGGGCCATCACCAAGAACTTCGGCGCCCCGGCCTGGAAACTGACAGGTCTGCGCTTGCTGACATCGTTCCTGTTCGCCTTCCTGCTGAATGTCCTTTGGCCAAACTAAGGTTCCGAATAGAACAGTCCTAGAGAGAACCGGTGTCATCGCCACTGTCTTTAGAAAACCACGACAGCTCCGACCAAGCCAAAGGGAGGTAGAGTTATGGACATCAGCGCCACATTGCTGCTGGGGGCGCAAAATGCCTTTTATCAGGTCGGTAAAATGGCCTTGTTTCTTATCCCGATCATCATCTTCCTGGAGATCCTCCGGGATTTGCATATTGTCCAAAAGGCATCTCGTCTCTTCGCGCCGCTGATGCGGCTCTTTCGTCTGCCCGGCGAGGCCGCCGTACCCATTGTCGTCGGTCTGGTCTTCGGCATCCTCTACGGGGCCGGCGTCCTCATCCAGGCCGGGAAGGACGGCTCACTCAACGCCAAGGAGATGACCGTCATCGGCCTGTTCCTGTCATTAAACCATGCCTTTATCGAGGATCCGCTGCTCTTCACCATGATCGGCGCCGATTATCTGCTCTTGCAAGCGCTGCGCCTGGTCGCATCGGTGGTGATCACGGCGCTCTTCGCCCTCCGGCTTTTGCCGCCCCTTTCCGTTCCGGTGCGCAAGGCGGCCCAATCAAACTCGTAAAAACTGCCCATACTAGTTTCATCACAACACATCGTTGGGATGAGGCGAGGAGGGGAGTTTGTGGCCAGAGCCAGAGTCGTTACGATTGATCAGGCTGTCAAGGAACTGTCCGGCGTCATCAAGCAGTTGGAAGACGGCGCTTTTAGGGTTGGCGACGCGGAAATCGAGGTTCCCAAGCAGATCCTGTTGCAGACCAAGTTCGATCGCGGCGAACACCAGGGGATGAGCATCCGCCTGTCCTGGGACATCATCGAGGAAGAGGAAGCCATCGAGGAGGATCCCGAGGATACCGAATGGCACGGGGAATTCCGGCATTGACGAGCCTTCCGTGAAATCATTGTCTTGGAATGGTTTCGGAGCGGCAGGCTCAGAAAAATAGGTCCAATAGAAAATCCCTGACGCAGGAGCGCGTCAGGGATTTTACCGATGAGATTGATTATCGACCGGCGCCGAAACCTTGCCCGCCGCCGATGCCCAGACCTTGTCCCGCGCCGCGTGCGCCGGGGCCCCGTCCAGCGCCTTTACCGAAGCCTTGGCCGGCGGCGCTATTTTTCCCGAGCCCGCCCGGCGCTGCCGAACCGTCGATCATGGGGCAGTTTTGGCCGGGGACGCGGTCAGCAAAGCCTTGCTGTAGCCGCGTCAAGAAGCGCGCATCCATCTGGTCCGTGATGGTTTTGGCTTGTTCCGGCGTAATCTGGCCGTAGTCGGCGTACTTTTGCACCATCTGCTTGCGCAAGCTGTGTATCTGGGTGCGAAGCGCCGTCAGCTCGTTCGTTTGCTCCGTCGTCAAGGCCGCCGAAGCGACACCGGCGGCGCCCAGGATGAGCGTTCCGGCGAGGCCGGCGATGATCCACTTGTTCTTCAGGTTTGCCCACGTCTTTTCCATGACCGATCGACTCCTTTCGATACTTACCCTGAGCTGTCTCGGCTCCCCATGTCCTCGTATCACCGATTCCTCTGGTGCCGGAAAGCCGACGCTCCCTTTCAGGTGGTTTTTCTTTACGGGTTTAGTATACCTCCTGGAGGTGTCGCTTTTGCGACAGCACGGTGACAACGAGGTCACAACATTGTGACAGTTTTGTTACGGAGTCCCTGTCATCTTGTGCAGCCAAAAGACCGAATACCCGAAAGGTGTTGCCGAAGGCCTGACGAAAGGCGGAATCCTCATTGACTGCAAATAATGAAAAGCCCCCCCGGTTCTGGGGGGACAAGCGCTATCATTCTTGGAACCAGCACCTGCGCGCCCGTTTCGGCGAGAAGGTGATGAAGGTGTCCCTCAACGCCGGCCTGACTTGCCCGAATCGCGATGGCACCGCCGGAAGGGGAGGCTGTGTCTTTTGCTGTCCCCAGGGCTCAGGCGCTTGCGCCGGCGATCCCTCCGAAGCGATCCGCGATCAGTTCCGGCAGGTACGGGAGCGGCTGAGAAGCAAGTGGTCTCAGGGCAAGTACATCGCCTACTTCCAGGCTTTTTCTAATACATATGGCGATCCCCGTCTGCTGCGCCGGCTCTATGAAGAGGCGCTGGCTCAGGAAGGCGTCGTGGGGCTCTCCTTGTCGACTCGGCCCGACTGCCTGCCGGACGACGTGCTCGACCTGCTGGTGGAACTGAACGGCCGCACCTACCTCTGGGTGGAGTTGGGGTTGCAGAGCATCCACGACGACACCTTGCGGCGGATCAACCGGGGCCATGACGCGGCGACCTTCTACGCAGCCCTGGAAAAATTGCGCGCGCGCGGCATTCGCGTCTGCGTCCACATCATCTACGGCCTCCCCGGCGAAGGGGAGGAGGCGATGCTGGAGACGGGAAGAGCGGTGGCCGCCATGGATGTGCAGGGCGTCAAGTTCCACTCCCTTCATGTGATGAAAGGCACCCGCCTCGCCGAATGGCACGCGGCGGGGCAGGTGCCGCTCTTGGATCGGGACAGCTATATCCGGCTCGTCGTGGACACCTTGGAGATCCTGCCGCCGGAGATGGTCATCCAGCGGCTGACGGGGGACGCCCCCAGAGAGTTGCTCGTCGCCCCCCAGTGGATCAGCCGCAAATGGGGAACCTTGCAGGGGATCGACCGATTGCTGGAAGAGCGGAACAGTTGGCAAGGGAAAAATTATGACTGTGCGCTGCCGAAGCAGTCGGACTGACGCAGGCTCTATCAAGTCCAGTCATGATCGGTTTAGGCCGGACCGCAAAGGGATACCCGGTCCAGCCGCTTCATCGCCAGCCGGACATAGTCCTCGTTCGTCTCAAAGCCGATGAAGTGCCGCCCAAGGCGGCGGGCGACGGCGGCCGTCGTGCCGGAGCCCATAAAGGGATCGAGCACCAGGGCGCCGGGGTTGCTGCTGGCCAGGATGCACCGTTCGACAAGTTTCTCCGGCTTCTGAGTCGGATGGGGCGTGTTTTCCGGCATGGACCAGAAGGGGACCGTCAGATCGGTCCAGATGTTGGGCGGGCAGGTCATGCGGAAGCGTTCGCCTGTTTCCGTCTCTACCCAGTCTTTCGGCTTGCCATCTGTCGTCGTGTAGGGGGCGATGATCTCTTTGCGAAACTTCACGTCTTCCAGGTTGAAGATATACTGCCTGCTGTCGACGACGGCGAACCAGATGTCTTCCATGTTGTTTTTCCAGTTCTTCGCGGCGCCGCGGCCCTTCTCGCGCCGCCAGGTGATCCGGTTGAGCACATCGAAGGAGTCGGAGAGCATTTCCTGGACGCGCCCTGAGTACTCCCAGTCACAGCAGACATAGATGGCACCATGAGGCTTGAGCAAGCGGGCCGCCTCGGCGAACCAGGCGCGGGTCCATTCCATGTATTCCTCTATCGTCTTCCAAGGGTTCGACCGCTTGCCTGACCCGAAATCTTTTTTCAGGCCAAAATAGGGCGGGTCGGCGAAGATCAGGTCGACCGACCGGGCGGGCAGGCGGGACATGCCGACCAGGGCGTCGCCGCAGTAAATCCGATCCGCCTGCCAGCGGCAGGCCGGTTGAGCGCCAATCCCTGCGTCACGGGTCAGTGCTTCACCAATCAGTACGTCACCGGTGAGTTCGACAGCCTTTGATTCATCAGCGGTATGTTCAACGGCGAGTTCATCCACTGAGGGAATCGCTCTGTAGCGCTGCCAGTCCTCGGGCTCCAGAAAAAGGGTGCGGTTATTCGGTGCCTTCGAGTTGCGCATCAAGGGGTGGGGCAGTTCCTTGGCGCTTTTTTTGCTATGTTCCCGTGTCATTTTGTTCCTCCAGGTTTTTGAACTTCAGGCTCCTGCGCAACCTACAGAAACCTATAGGATTCATCAGGATCCCTCTTGTTTCGGTAATTCTACCGACTTATTTCGACAATCGGCAATGCTTTTCCTTTCGCGCAGGATATTTCCGCTGTTTTGACGAAAAAGAATAACGAATGTCTTCGGCTTCAGCGATAACCTGGCCGAACAGCGACAGCCGACCGAAAGAAGGTTTCTCTTTGACCATCCAGCAGATTCGCATCCTCGTCACCTACTTGTCCGGCGTGTTCCTCGGCGCCCTCGACCAGGGCATCATCGGGCCGGCGCTGACGACGATTGTCCGTGATTTCAACATATCTCCCAAATGGTGCGTCTGGGCGGTCACCGTCTATACGCTCGTCTACGCCGTGTCCATGCCGATCACAGCCAAGCTCGCTGACCGTTATGGCCGGCGGCGCATCTTCATGACCGGGATGGCCTTCTTTGCCGTCGGGTCTCTTTTCTGCGCCCTGTCGGACAGCCTCTATCTGCTGCTCGTCGGCCGGGCGGTGCAGGCCCTGGGAGGCGGCGGCATCCTGCCGGTGGCTGTCGCCGAAATCGGCCTCGCTTTTCCCCAAGAGCGGCGGGGGAGGGCGCTCGGCCTCTACGGGGCCACCTGGGGCATCGCCTCTATCGTGGCGCCGATCTTGGGCGGCGTCGTCATTCAGTACCTGTCCTGGCCCTGGCTGTTTTTGATCAACGTCCCGGCGGCGGCGCTGCTCATCGTGCTGGCCTTCGGTCTTCCCGAAGAGGTGGAGCCTCAGGTAAAAGCCATGGACTGGCAGGGCGCTTTGCTCGTCGGGATGGTCATCTTCTGCTTCATGCTGGGACTTACCCACATTCAGGGGCAAAAAGGCTGGTCCGGCGTCTGGATGCCGAACGTCTATCTGTTTTTGCTGGCCGGGCTGCTCCTGATCCCGCTGCTTTTTTGGGTGGAAAGAAATGCCGAAGACCCTATCGTCAACCCTGCTTACTTCCAAAACCCCCGGCTGTTGACCATTTTCCTGCTGGCCGCGCTCTCCGGCATGGTCATGCTGACGGTCCTCTTCATGCCCGCCTATGTGGAGTATGTCCTCCACTTTCCTCCGGGGAAGGCCTCTTACATGGTCGTTCCGCTGGCGCTGGCCAGCGTCGTCACCTCTCCCCTCGGCGGCCTTATCGTCGATCGCTTCGGCGCTTCCCGGACCCTTTCTCTCGGGTTCGGCGCCACTGCCGTCGGCGCTGTCGTCCTTGCCGTCCTGGTCGAGCAGATCGGATCGCCGGCGGATGTGTCGACCCGTTATATCATGATCGTTACCTTCGGCTTCATCCTGCTCGGCGGCGGCTTGGGTCTCATCGTCGGCTCGCCGCTGAATGTCCTGGTCATGGGCGAGGTGGACAGGCGGGAGGTGTCGAGCGGCCTGGCGGTGATGACCGTCATCCGCTCCCTCGGCAATACCTTGGGGCCTGTCGTGATGGGCGGTCTGTTGGCGACGGCGACGAGCCTTGGACAGCCAAAAGATGGCTTTGTCGATATCTTTACGGCGCTTCTTGTCATCGCATCGCTCGGGCTGCTGTTGACGACGCGGCTGCGAGAGAAGTAAGGGAACGGTCTGATGAACATGATAACAGCGAAATGGTGCAGATAGCGCAATCATGGGCATAAAAAAGCGGCCCCGAAGGGACCGCTTTTGTTATGCCTGCACCTGTGCTGCCTGTACCGCCTACCGGACGTCGGAGATCCTGCGCAAGCGGTCATACTCGCACACCACTTCGTCGGCGAGCGCCGGGTCCGATTTGCGCAGGTTGAGGAGAAAGAGGACGGGGTTTCCCTGGTAGCTGAACAGGTCGCCATGGCCCGTCAGGGCGTACTCGAGACCGAGCCGGGCAAGGTTGAGTTCGCATTCTTCCTCGTGTCCCTTGCCGCAGTGACGGCAGCGGACCAAAAAGAGGGCCAGCAGTTCCACCGCCTCTTGGCGGCTGAAGGAGCGCCTCTCCCCTTGCGAGGCCTTTTTTACCCGGTTACGGCGGCTTTCTAACATCACCTGCTCCGACATATTGCGAATCAATCCGACGACACACTGCTGCGGGTCGCAACGGTTGCAGGCTTCGAGAGAGAGGCAGTGAGAAGAGAAGTGGGAAGAAAGACCGGGATGGACGAAAGAAGGGTGGATGGGACAGGGTCGATTCGTCGGGGTAAAGGTCCTTTCCAGAGCCATGTTACGATCACCTCCTGCACAAGCTATGTTCAGGAATTCTTAATATTACCATAGCATAAAAGGGATCATGTTACAATCTCTTCGTATCACTATATCTGTTGAAATCGGTAATGGAAAAAAAGGATTCCCTCAGCCGAGAAAAAACAGTCTGATGGATCAAGCAGTTGATCATGGGAACGAAAGAGGCGCCCGGAACGTCTTTAGAGTGTAGACGAATCACGGGAAAGGTGGAGAATCCCTTGGGTATCTTGAAAAAGCAAAAGCGTTGGGTGAGCCGGGCGCTGATCGCGGCCATTTTCAGCAGTGTCCTGATGTCGGGGTGCCAAGCCCTCGCAGCAGGCGGATCGACGGACCAAGAAGGACTTCCGGTCGTCGGATCCTATGGGAATCTTAAGCGATGGGTTGAAAAAGCTGCTGCTCACGCGAACAGGTATAAGGGCGGTGCGGCGCCGGAAGCAGCGCAATCGGCGACCAAAGCGAATGCAGGTTGGGCAGAACGTCGGGCCGTAACGTCAGCGCCTTCGGCGCAGGCGCCGTCTGCTGACAGGCCTTCCGGCGCGGAAGCGTCCGTTGCGAAGCGGGACTATTCCACGACGAACGTGCAGGTCGAGGGTGTCGATGAAGCCGACATTGTCAAGACTGACGGCGGGTACATCTATCAGGTGAACAATCGGCGCGTCATCATCGCCAAAGCCCACCCGGTCGGCCAATTGGCCATCGCCTCAGTCATCACCTTTGATGATGCCTTCTTTGCTCCCCGGGAGATCTATGTAGACGCCGAACACCTCATCGTCATCGGCAGCGGCCGTGATGAGGCCTTTTTCGTCCCCACTGATGGAACCGCGAAGAGGGCCATGATCGCGCCCCCGTACCGCCCTTACCAGGGCACGGTGAAGGCCATTGTCTACGATATCGCTAATAAAGCCCATCCGCAAAAGCTGCGAGAGACCATCTTGGAAGGCAACTACGTGTCTTCCCGCAAGATCGGTGCATCTTTATATCTTATCGCTAACCGTTATCTTGGGGTCAGTCTTCCGGAAAAGGAGACCCCTGAAGTCCTTCCTTGGTACAAAGATACGGCGACAGGCGCCGAAAAAGCGCGCATCGGCTATGACCAGATCCGCTGTTTTCCGGACTTTATGGAGCCGAACTACCTGATCGTGGCCGCGGTGAATACAGAGAACCCCAAGGAATCGCCCCACCTGTCAACCTACTTGGGCGCCGGTGAGACCGTCTATGCCTCCACCAAAAATCTCTACGTGGCCTTGCACACCTACCGCGGCCCTGTTTTCCGGATCATGGGGGGCGAGAGGGCGTGGCCGCAGACGGCGCCGGAAGAAAAGACGCGCCTCTTCAAGTTCGCCCTCGAAGGCGCCAAGACGCGCTATGTCGGCATGGGCGAGGCGCCCGGCCGGGTTTTGAACCAGTTCTCCATGGACGAAAAGGACGGTTTCTTCCGCATCGCTACCACTGTCGGCAGCCCCTGGGCGCAGGGCGCTGACACATCGAAAAACAACCTCTACATCCTCGATGAGTCCCTGAAGCCGGTGGGCAAGCTTGAAGGCATCGCGCCGGGCGAGCAGATCTACTCAGTCCGATTCATGGGCGAGAAGGCCTACATGGTCACTTTTCGCACTGTCGATCCCCTCTTTGTCATCGACCTGAAGGAGCCGAAGGCGCCCCGTATCCTGGGCAAACTGAAGATCCCCGGCTACAGCAATTATCTGCACCCTTATGACGATAACCATATCATCGGTTTCGGCAAGGACACAATCGAACAATCGATCACCGACCATGAAGGCCGCGTCATCGGCACGAACGCCTACTACCAGGGCATGAAGATGGCCCTTTTCGACGTATCCGACGTGGAGCATCCCGTCGAAAAGCATGTGGCCTTCATCGGCGACCGGGGTACCGACTCGGAACTGCTCTACGACCACCGGGCACTCCTCTTCAGCAAGGAGAAGCGCCTGCTCGCCTTCCCGGTCCAGTTGATGGAAGTGGATAAGCCGACCGGCGCACCCTCCGGTGAAAAAGTCTCCCCTGTTCCCGCCTACGGCACCTTCGCCTTTCAGGGCGCTTACGTGTACACTGTCGGTCTGGAAAAGGGTTTCGAACTGCGCGGGCGGATCACCCACTTGAGCGACGAGGATTATCAGAAGGCTGGCCAGTACTACTATGACAGTGAGAAATTCGTCAACCGTATCCTTTTCATCAATGATTCTCTCTACACCCTGTCCAACCGCATGATCAAGGCCCACGGCATGGACACCTTGGAAGAGCGGGGAAATCTGGCCATTCCCGGCGAATAAGGCGAATAGCCGCCCCGGATACTAGATCCGGGAGGTGTACGCCTATGAGTAGGGACTTGGATCAATTTGAACTGCCGAAGGGCAAGCTCGACGCGCTGCCCAACCCGGGTGAGGGAGAGACGCCGGGCATCATATCGGCGGGCACGGCCGGTTTCAGCGGGGAAGGCAACTTCGGTTTCGGCATCCCTCATATGAAGGCGCGGGCTATTCCGGGACAGGATGCGGAAGGGCCGACAACCCGCAACGCCATGAATGACGCTGAGGCGCGGGCCGAAGCGGAACTGGGCGCCGACTTCACGCCCCGCGCCCGGAACAACCTGGAGACCATCCCGGCCCAGAAGTCGGATTTGGAGACCTTCGATGCCGTTGTCCGGGAGCATGAGGTGGAAGAGGGCTTTCACAACCAGATCACCGCCGATGGGATGGGGGATAAGGACCGGTACAAATAACTCCTCATCCTCACCAAAAGAAGGAGTGACTGTTCTGCCTAAGCGTACAGCCACTCCTTCTTGTATGTTTATTCAGGCCAGCGGTCACCCCCGTCCCCCCAGGATCTGCCGGCAACGGCTGAGGCGAGAGCGGTAGTACTTGATCACTTCCAGATTCGGATCCGACTTGCGGATCTCTTCGTCCAGCAGGCGTTGATAGTTTTTCAGACTGTTCATGGCCTGGATTTTTTCAAATGCCGAATAGACCGGATTGTACCGCATCCTTGTCTCTCCTCCTGTCACCTTCACTGCGCCTAGTTTTCCCGCGGGGTCCAGCATTTTAAACCGCCGCCGCGACTGCCTTTTCTCACAAAAGCCCATTTTGTGGTACAATAAAGACCATGTTGGAGGGCATCCAGAAGGGGGAAAACCATTGTCGACCGATTTTTTACACTCCCTGAATCCGGTTCAACGCGAGGCCGTCCTGCACCAAGAGGGGCCTCTTTTGCTTCTTGCCGGGGCTGGTTCCGGGAAGACCCGCGTCTTGACTCACCGCATCGGCCATCTGATCGAACAATGCCGGGTGAGTCCCTTTCATATACTAGCCATCACCTTTACCAACAAGGCGGCCGCAGAGATGCGGGAACGGTTGGGCCGCCTCATCGGACCACGCGCCCACGATGTCTGGGTGTCCACCTTTCACTCCACCTGCATGCGCATCCTGCGCAAAGACGGGGAAAAGCTCGGCTATGACCGGAGCTTCGTCATCTATGACTATGATGATCAGCAGCGCCTGCTCAAGGAGTGCTTGAAAGAGCTCAACATCGACGAGAAGCGCTTCAAGCCTCAGGCTGTCGGCGCCGCCATCAGTTCGGCCAAGAACAGGCTCGTGGGTCCCGTCGCCTTTGAAAGGCAGGCCTATGATCATTTTGCGCAAATATCTGCCAAAGTGTACCATATTTACCAAAAGAAATTAAAAGCCCACAACGCTATGGATTTTGACGATCTGCTCGTCAACGGTGTCTGCCTGTTTCGGGAGTTTCCCCATGTCCTTGACAACTACCAGGACCGCTTCCGGTACATCCATGTGGACGAGTATCAGGACACGAACCATGCCCAGTATGTGCTGGTGAAACTGCTCGCCGATAAGTACCGCAACCTCTGTGTTGTCGGTGACGACGACCAGAGCATCTACGGTTGGCGGGGCGCTGATATCCAGAATATCCTTGACTTTGAGCGCGATTACCCTGAGGCTGTCGTGCTCAAGTTGGAGCAAAACTACCGCTCCACCGGCAAGATCCTCGAAGCGGCCAACGCCGTCGTCGGCAACAACAGGGGGCGCAAATCGAAAAAGCTCTGGACCCAGAACCCGTCAGGCCAGCCCATCGTCGCCTATCAAGGCGAAACAGAGCACGACGAGGCGCGCTATATCGTCCGGACCATCAAGCGGCTTTCTGAGTCGGAAAACCGCCCCTATCGCGACTTCGCCATCTTGTACCGAACCAACGCCCAGTCGCGGGTGTTGGAAGAACATTTCATGTACGCCGGCATCCCCTATCGCATCTTTGGCGGCCTGCGCTTCTATGAGCGCAAGGAGATCAAGGACATTGTCGCTTATCTACGCTTTATCTCCAACCCTGCCGATGCGGTCAGCTTCCGGCGCGTCGTCAACGTGCCTAAGCGAGGCATCGGCGATGCGACAGTGCAAAAGCTGCTCGAACATGCTGACAGTGAGGGCTGGACTGTCGGCGAGGCCCTGGCGCGGGTCGGCGAAGTGCCGGGGCTGTCCCGGGCCGTCAAGGCGTTGTCTGCCTTTGGCCAAATGATCGAGGAACTGCGCCGGGAAGCGCCGTCGCTGCTCGTCACCCAGATCGTCGAAGCTATCTTGAATCGCACAGGCTATGTGCGTGAGTTGGAGGCCGAAAAGACGGAAGAGGCGAAAGGCCGCATCGAGAACATCAAGGAATTCCTCTCTGTCACCAAGGAGTTTGACCGGACAGCCGATGACAAGACGCTCGAAGAGTTCCTGGCCGGCGTCTCCCTCGTATCAGATACGGACAATTATAATGAAGACGAAGACGCCGTCGTCTTGATGACAATGCACTCCGCTAAGGGCTTAGAGTTTCCTGTCGTCTTTGTGGCCGGCATGGAGGAGGGCGTTTTTCCTCACAGCCGCGTCCAGTTTGAAGAGACCCAGGTCGAGGAGGAGCGCCGCCTCTGCTATGTGGCCATCACGCGGGCGCGGGAGCGCCTTTACCTGGCCCGCGCATGGAGGCGAACCCTTTTCGGCAATACTGTTTCTAACAAGCCCTCCCGGTTTTTGGAAGAAATCCCGGCTTCCCTGCTCGTCGAGGAGGATGATCGGGCAAAGCGGGATTCACTGTTCTCCGATGCCACCCTGAGCAGCTCTGCTGCGGCCGCGGCCAGCGCAAACAAGGCGGTCGGCGCTTCCGGCTTTGGCGACGCCGTCGAGTTCACAGTCGGCGACAAGGTTCAGCATGGCAAGTTCGGCCTGGGAATCGTCGTCAAGGCCTCCGGCAGCGGGGAAAACCAGGAGCTCTCCGTCGCTTTCCCCCAGCAGGGGATCAAGAAGCTCCTGCTCAAATATGCCGGTTTAAAACGGGTGTAACAACAGAACAGGCCTGTGACCGCAGGGGAGGCGGATGTTGCTTCGATTCACTTTTGCCTGGAAATTGTTGTGGAGGTGTTCCTATGGTTGCCAGAGAGGGCGGCCCCGCCCCGGCTGATGCCGCCCAACGCATCGCCGAACTGCGGGAGCAGATCCGCCGCCATGATTATTGTTATTATGTCCTCGACGCACCTGAGATCAGCGATGCCGAGTATGATCGGCTGATGCGGGAACTGCTGGACCTGGAACAGAGCCATCCCGAACTGGTGACCGCCGATTCGCCGAGCCAGCGCGTCGGCGGACAGCCCTTGGCGGCTTTCCGCGCCGTTAGCCACCGCGTTCCGCTCCTGTCGCTGGCCAACGCCGTTGACGATCAGGATCTGCGTGAGTTTGATCGCCGCGCCCGTGAGCGGGCCGATCGCCCCCTTACATATGTGGTAGAGCCCAAGATCGATGGCCTCACCGTTGTGCTCTCTTACGAAGAGGGCCGCTTCATCCGGGCCGCCACCCGAGGGGACGGCCTTATCGGGGAAGACATCACCGAGAACATCAAGACCGTCCGCGCTGTGCCTCTCCGGCTGAAGAGAGACATCAAGTCCCTGGAGGTGCGCGGCGAGGCGTACCTGCCCAAAGCGGCCTTCGCCCGCTTGAATGAGGAACGGGAAGAGGCGGGCGAGGCGGCCTTCGCCAACCCGCGCAACGCTGCCGCTGGCTCCTTGCGCCAACTGGATCCGAAGGTGACGGCTTCGCGGCCGCTGCGGGCCTATTTCTACAATATCCTGCATCTCGAAGGCGCCGACGGCGTGGGCGAACAGGTGGAAGCCTTGCAAATGCTGGAGGACTTGGGACTGCCTGTCAACCCAGAGCGGCGCTACTGCCGGACCATCGATGACGTCATCGACTACTGCCGGTACTGGACCGAACACCGCCACGACCTGCCTTACGAGATCGACGGTATGGTCGTCAAGGTCAACGAACTGGACCAGTATCCCCTCCTGGGTGAGACAGCCAAGAGCCCCCGCTACGCTATCGCCTTCAAGTTTCCGCCTGAGCAGGCGATCACCCGGGTGCGGGACATCACCGTAAAAGTGGGCCGCACCGGCGTGATCACCCCGACGGCGGAGCTGGAGCCGGTGCGCCTCGCCGGTACGACCGTCAGCCGGGCCACCTTGCACAATGAAGACATCATCCGCGAGCGCGACATCCATATCGGCGATTATGTAGTCATTCAAAAAGCTGGCGATATCATCCCCGAGGTGCTTTCCGTTCTCAAGGAAAAACGGACCGGCGAGGAACGGCCTTTCTTTATGCCCCAGACCTGTCCGGAATGCCACAGCCCCGTCAGCCGGCTGAAAGGGGAGGCGGCGATCCGTTGTACCTCCTTGGCCTGCCCAGCCCAGGCCAAGGAGGGGCTCATCCACTTTGCCTCCCGCGACGCCATGAACATCGAGGGCCTCGGCCCGGCTGTCGTCAACCTCCTCTGGGAGGCCGGCCTCGTTCGCGACCCTGCCGACCTCTACGACCTGACGGCGGAGCAAGTGGCCCCTTTGGAGCGGATGGGCAAAAAGTCGGCGGCCAACCTGATCGCCGCCATCGAAAACAGCAAATCCCGTGGCCTCGCGGCGCTGATCTTCGCCCTCGGCATCCGCCTGGTGGGGCAGACGGCGGCCAAGACCCTGGCCCGCCACTTCGGCTCGATGGATCAACTGATGAAAGCCACCACGGAGGAACTGCAGGCGGTGAGCGAGATCGGCCCTAAGATGGCTGAGTCGCTTCAGCGCTGGTTCGCCGTCCCGGCCAACCGGCAGATGATCGACCGTTTGGCCGAGAAGGGCCTGCAGATGGAGACAGAGAAAGCAGGTGACGCCGGCGTTCCCCAGACATTCGCCGGCAAGACCGTTGTCTTGACGGGGACATTGACGACCCTTGACCGCCGCGAAGCCCAGCGACTGCTGGAGGAGCGCGGGGCCAAAGTGGCCTCTTCGGTGAGCAAGAAGACGAGCCTGGTCATCGCCGGCGAGGCTGCCGGGTCCAAGCTCGAAAAGGCGAAGGAACTGAACATCCCCATCCTCTCGGAAGCGGATTTTTTGCAGTTGATCGACCGGGTTTAGCAGGGAAGGACTGGTGTGACGGCGAAAAAGAAACAGAATGGGGACATTCTGCTCAGCGGCGGCTAGCAGGCCTTTGCCGACGCTGTCATGCCCCACGGGACGACGGTTGTCGTTGCTGACTCGCCTGAAGTCCCGCCTGTCGACGTCGTCCAGGCCTTAATCCAGATGGCCGTCGGAAAGATGTCTATTTGCTGCGCCCTTCCTGTGGGCCGATCACACCGCCAAAGAGGGGTTTCGGTTCTCTGTTGACGGACCGCTTGCATATACACCATCGGATATCCACGTAGGAAAGGCAGGCCGTCGAGCGTGAAGGTTGTTCCAATATTCCAATTTATCGCCAAAGCGGCGCCCTTCCGGCTCCAGGGCGTCATCTCCATGATGATGGTCTGGGGGACCAGGCGGATCGGCGTGCAGGGGATCTCTGTCCATTTCGTCGTGGGCAATCCTGTTGAATCCCAGATCGACTGGTTCGACCAAGTGCCCTTTGGCCAAGGGGACAGTCTTTTTTCCGGTTTGCCCGACCTCACGGTCGATCTCACCATACAAGAAGCCCTGAACCTCTTTGATCAGATCCTGCGCGATCTGGAACAGGCTGATGTAGAGATCCCTACAGAGATTACGGCGCTGCGCCGAACATTGCAAGACCAGGATCCCCTGACAGATGACCAATGGCACGCCTTGATGACGCGCCTATTCGACCGTCCCCTCAAACCGAGGGAAGTGGTGCACGCCTATTTCCAGGCCAGGGCTGTCGATGACTGGGGCCTCGTCTACTGTCTCCTGCCTCGCCGGGTCCGGCAGCGGAATGCGAACTGGGAGGAATTTTCCCGGCGTATGCTGAAAAAACATGAGGGGGAAAGCGTCCTCCGCGGCGTCGTCGTCGAGGAATCGCCCAGCGCCAAGGGCGTCCACCTGATCGCTGAGTCGCTCATCGGCCGGGACCAGTTTCTCCTCACCTTCCGCGCCCATTTTTACCTCATCCGGGAGGAAGGCCGCTGGGTCATTTCGAGCATCCGCCGCGAGCCTTCCCTGAAGGTGCCCTTTGGCCAGGATCCTTTTTTTCAAGGGTTCTGGTACTGGCGCGTCTTTCCGACGCGCAATAGCGATCTGATCCTAGAGACCCTCCGCAATGAAGAGGGTTGCCATGTGGAAGATGGCGAGCGAGGGACGGCTGTCGTCTATATGAGCCACATGAACGACGCCATTGAGATGGGCGTCGATGTGGCCCGTGACGCCCGCGGCCAGGTCTGGGTCGGCCGCCGCGAGATCGCCGTCGGCACCGTCTCTGAGGAGCGGCTCAACGCGCTGATCCGCGACCTGCGCCGCAGCCGTCTCATCGGCCATACCCCCGGGCGAGGACCGTACCGATTGCCGGAGATCGCCAACTATGCTTTCCGGCAAGGCAATTACACCAACTTTGAAGAACTGCTTGACGCTTGGGAAGTCAAGCTCGACGATCCGCTCATCGGGCCTGAAGGCTGGGGGCGGGATACCGATGATGACCCTGTTGCCCGGGCTGTCGCCGAAACGGCGCAGATCGGCTCCCTGATGACCCAATTTATCCACTGGCGCTTCGCCGAACAGTGGAAGCGGGAGTGGAGCCAGTTCGCCCGCCATACGGACGAACCGGAGACATCCTTTGCCGACCACCCGCTCGGCACCCTCTTCTGGGAATGGTTTGTCTTTGACCGCCGTCTGCGCGGCGGCGGCACGACCTTGGACGCTTTCGAACAGGAGGTGGCCAGTCACCTGCCGCCGGCCCTGCGGGATGCCTTGAAGAACTGGAAGCGGAACAGGCCGGGCTTTTATGTGATCCTCTCTCTGGAAGAAAAAGGCTACTGGGTTCGCGATGTCTTCGGCGAGGAAAGGTTCTTCATCCGCGACCCGGAGTACAACCCGAAAACACCGCCCTATGAAGCGGGTTTCCTGCTCTTCTGCCGTCTCATGCCCTGGGAGGAGGGTTATCGCTACGGCGGCATCGCCTTCTTCTTCCCCCCCTGGTACCGTACGCCTGTCGTCAGCTATATCCGAGAACTGGGTTTGAACACCGGCAATGAAATGCCTTTTGAATGGCTCAGCCTTTGGCGGCGGAAATCGAGGCGGATCCTTTACTTCGTCATAGAATTGCGGCGCAAGCAGATTCAACCGAAGCTGATCACCGCCGAAGGGCACCGCGCCAGCTCCTGTCGGTCCATCTTCCGGATCGCCGATCAGACCGCCTTGCAGGATGCTATCGAGAAGTTGCCTGATCTGTCGCCGCCCGAACGGGACTGGCAGAAGGGGCAGGGTGACATCTTCCGCTACAAGTGGCTGGAAGCCGGGTTGACGGCTCAATTGATGAACGCCCTGCGCGCTGTCGCTGTTGAGCATACCGTCGACGGCATCCCCCTTACCGATATTCACTGCCTAAACCCAGGCGGGGAAATGGTGCGGCAGGTAGGCAATCTCACCTTATACCGGCAGTATGCCGTCATTGATACCATATCGAAGGAACGGCTCGATATCCTGAAGCGGGTGCTCATAAAGTTCTGTGGCTTTTACCTCACCCATGAGGAAGATATCTTTGAGGAGCCCGAGACCCTGGGCTCGAACCTCGTCAAGAATAACAAGATGAAGTGATTTTTAGACGGAGGAAGGTGCAACCGATGGCCCTTACCAAAGCGGAAGTGGAATACGTCGCCATGCTGGCTCGCCTGGAACTGTCTGAGGCGGACTTGGAACGATACACGACCCAACTCAACGCCATCCTCGATTACGCCCAGCGCCTGCAAGGGCTGGACACGAAAGACGTCCCCCCGACAGCTCATGTCTTCCCGCTCCACAACGTCATGCGCGATGATCGCATCGACCCCTCCATGGAACGGGAGAGGATCGTCGCCAACGCGCCTGAAGAGGAAGATGGCTTTTTCCGCGTTCCCCGGATCGTGTGATGAGTGGTAGACCTGCCCTGATCACCGACCCCCAACGATCAGCATCGGAACCGGTCGCCGGAACCGACGAATGGAGGATCTCCGTGAAGCTGTACACGAAAACAGCCCATGAACTACACGACCTGCTCGTCCGCAAGGAAGTCAGCGCCACTGAAATTGTCAAGACCCAGGCCGACAGGATGCAGGCGCTGGAACCGAAGATCCGGGCTTTCGTCACCCTGACGGTGGACAAGGCCCTCGAACAAGCTGCCCGCGTCGACGCTAAGATCGCCGCTGGTGAGGCCATCGGTCCCCTCGAAGGCATCCCCATGGCCATCAAAGATAACATGTGCACCGACGGCGTGCGCACCACCTGCTCCTCGAAAATTCTCAACAACTTTGTGCCGCCCTATGACGCCACCGTTGTCACCAAACTGAAAGAAGCCGGCGCCGTCATGATGGGCAAGACCAACCTCGACGAGTTCGCTATGGGTTCTTCCACAGAGAACTCAGGCTTTTTCGCCACCTGCAACCCTTGGGACATCGAGCGGGTGCCGGGCGGCTCCTCAGGCGGTTCTGCCGCTTCCGTCGCCGCCGGACAGGCTGTCTTTTCCCTCGGCTCCGACACGGGCGGTTCCATCCGCCAGCCCGCCGCCTTTTGCGGCGTCGTCGGCTTGAAGCCCACCTATGGCGCCGTGTCCCGCTTCGGCCTCATCGCCTTCGCTTCTTCCCTCGATCAGATCGGCCCCTTCACCCGCGATGTGCGCGACTGCGCCCACGTCATGAACGCCATCGCCGGCCATGACGCCAAGGACTCTACATCAGCCCCAGTCGACTACCCCGACTACACGTCGCTGCTCGGCAAACCGATCAAGGGCTGGCGCGTCGGCCTGCCGAAGGAGTACTTCGGCGACGGCATGGACCCTGAGGTGAAAGAGGTCATCGAGAAGGCCGTCAAGACCATCGAAGACCTCGGCGCCGAAGTGGCCGAATGCTCGCTGCCCCATACGGAGTACGCCCTCCCCGTCTACTACCTGATCGCCCCGGCCGAGGCGTCGTCCAACCTGGCCCGCTATGACGGCGTCCGTTACGGCTACCGTTCTGAGTCGGCCGACGACCTGATCACTATGTTCAAAAAGACCCGCGCTGAAGGCTTCGGCGACGAGGTGAAGCGCCGCATCATGCTGGGCACCTACGCCCTCAGCTCCGGTTACTATGATGCCTACTACCTGAAGGCGCTCAAGGTGCGCACCCTGATCAAGAACGATTTCGACCAGGCCTTCGAGAAGTTCGACGTCATCCTTTCACCGACGACGCCTACGGTGGCTTTCAAGTTCGGTGACCGCACCGACAACCCCCTTCAGATGTATCTGTCCGACATCTACACCCTGTCGGTCAATCTGGCGGGCATCCCCGGCCTTTCGATCAACGCCGGCTTCGCCAAGGGCATGCCGGTGGGCCTCCAGATCATCGGCAAACCCTTTGATGAGGCCCGCCTGCTCCAGATCGCCTACGCCTATGAAGAGGCGACCGGTTGCCACAGCAAGATGCCGGATTTGGGGGTGTGACCGTTGGGCCAATCAATGAACGTCATGAATGAAACGAATGCAATGCACGAAACGATGGAAAGAGAATTCGATTTTGAGATCGTCATGGGCCTCGAAGTCCATGTCGAACTGCACACGAAGAGCAAAATCTTCTGCGGCTGCACGACCGAGTTCGGCGGCGAACAGAATAGCCACGTCTGTCCCGTATGCCTTGGTTTGCCCGGCGTGTTGCCGGTCCTCAACCGTCAGGTGGTCGACTACGCCATGAAGGCCGGTCTTGCCCTCAACTGCGAGATTGCCGAGTTTTCCAAGTTCGACCGCAAAAACTACTTCTACCCCGACCTGCCGAAGGCGTACCAGATCTCCCAGTACGACCTGCCCATCGCCAAGAACGGGTATATCGAGATCGAGGCAGGTGGCAAGCAAAAGCGCATCGGCATCACCCGCGTTCACATGGAAGAAGACGCCGGCAAGCTCGTTCACGCCGGCGCCGTGAACCTCTCCGGCGCCGATTATTCCCTCGCCGATTACAACCGGACCGGCGTGCCGCTGATCGAGATCGTCTCCGAGCCGGATATCCGCTCCATCGAGGAGGCCATCGCCTATCTGGAACAGCTGAAGGCGATCCTAGAGTACACCGAGGTCTCCGACTGCAAGATGGAGCAAGGCAGCCTGCGCTGTGACGCCAACGTGTCTCTGCGTCCCTGGGGGCAGAAGGAATTCGGCACCAGGACGGAACTGAAGAACATGAACTCCTTCAAGGCCCTTCAGCGCGCCCTCGAATACGAGATCGAGCGCCAGGCCGAGATCTTGCGCGAAGGCGGCGCGGTCGTCCAGGAGACGCGCATGTGGGACGAGGCGAAGGGCATGACCATCTCTCTGCGCAGCAAGGAAGAGGCCCACGACTACCGCTACTTCCCCGACCCTGACCTGGTTCCTCTCGTCATCTCCCGCGAGTGGGTAGACAAGGTCCGCCGGACCCTGCCCGAGTTGCCACAAGCGCGGCGCGCGCGTCTCATCCAATCTTACGGCCTGCCCCGGTATGACGCCGACATCATCGTCAGCTCGAAGGCCATGGCCGATTACTTCGACGCCGCCTGCGCCGCTTACGGCATCGCCGTCCCCGCCGGAACGGAAGCTGACGGTAAGGCGAAGGAGCGGGCCAAGCAGATCTCCAACTACATGATGGGCGAACTGACGCGCTTCCTCAACGCTTCGGAAAAGGGCTTCCAGGACAGCCCGATCAGCCCCGATAACCTGGTCGGCCTCCTGCGCCTGCTGGAAGAAGGCACCATCTCGACGAAGATCGCCAAGACCGTCTTTGAGGAGATGTTTGCCACCGGCAAGGCGGCCAAGACGGTCGTCGAGGAAAAGGGCCTCGTCCAGATCTCTGATGAGGGCGCCATCGCCAGCGTCATCAGCGAGATCGTCGCCGCCAACCCTTCCGTCGTTGCCGACTATAAGGCTGGCAAAGAGAAGGCCATGGGTTTCCTCGTCGGCCAAGCCATGAAGGCGACAAAAGGGAAAGCCAATCCCGGTCTGGTGAACAAACTCCTGAAAGAAGAACTGGCGAAGATGTAACGGACCCGAGTCAGCCGAACAGCGCACAAAACTCCGGTGAGATAAGAGATTGCCCTTTCCGCGCACGGACAAACACCTCTACACATGAGAACAAGGAAGGCGAAGAGACATGCGCATCGCAATCGTCGGGTTGGGCGGTGTCGGCGGGTATTTTGGCGGAAAAATCGCTGCTGCCGCCGCAGCGTCAGGGGAAGATGAAGTGTTTTTCCTGGTCCGCGGCCGACACCGGGAAGCCATCGCAGCGCGCGGATTGGTAGTCAAAGGCCGGGAGGGCGAGTTTACAGCCAAGCCGGCTCTAGCGACAGAGGACGCCGCTGAGATCGGCCCTGTCGACTTTGTGCTCTTCTGTGTGAAGACCTATGATCTCGAATCGGCGGCGGCCAAAATGATACCCCTCGTCGGGGAACAGACGATCATCCTGCCTCTGTTAAACGGTGTCGATCATGCCAAGCGTTTGCGGGCCGCCCTGCCTCGGGGCCGGGTGCTCAATGGGTGTTGCTATATCTTCTCGATGATCGAATCGCCCGGCGTCATCTCCGGTGGTGCCGGCCGCATTGTCTACGGCGTCGACAGCCAGCCGGGCTTACCGGAAATCCTTCCCGAGGAACTCGAAGCGATCGCGGGCCTGTTTCGTCGGTCCGGCATCGCGGCCAAGCATGTCGCTAATGCTGACGTGGCCCTGTGGAGCAAGTATCTGCTCATCTGTTCCCTCGGCGGCATCACTTCCTACTATCAGGCCCCTGTCGGCGCCATCACCGGCGATCCCCGGCGACTGGCCCAGTTGCGCGCCATGATGGAAGAGGTGGAGGCTGTTGCGCGTGCCCAAGGCGTTCCCTTGCCGGAGGCGATTGTCGAAGAGACCATGAAGTCGGTCTTTTCCTTTGGCCCTGACAGCACCACATCGATGCAACGGGATTTTGAGAAGGGAAATCGGACAGAACTGGAGTCTTTTTCCGGGTATATCGTCCGTACAGGCGCCGAGCTCGGCGTTCCGACGCCGACCCACGGCGAGGTATATGCTAAGCTTATCGGACAAAGCGGCTGAACGGTATCGACCAAACCAGATGAAAAAAAGAGGCTGCACACACCCATGAACGGTGGTGTAGCCTCTTTTTCTTCACCGCAGAAAAAACCGCCGCCGGTTCTGCGTCATGGTGACTTTTCCAAAAAGCCAAAAACCGATATTGAATCAAGTGGTTTTCTCCATGGAAAGAACAGGAGAACGATTTTTTCCGTCGAACAGAATAACAAGAAAATTCCTTCGTCCAGGCACCTGTTTCGGAGTTTCATGTTGCACAGAGGACCCTTTCGTGGAAAGATTCATGTAGCCCAGTGAAAGGAGCGTCGAATTATGGATAACCGGGAAAAGACCGGCGCCGAGATCCTCAATGAATTGATTCGCAGCGCCCCCTATTTTAAAGCAATCATTCCCTTTGACTGCATGATGGGGATCACAGACAGGGAGCATTTTATCTATTACTCGCCCGGCAAGGCTATCGATATCCGGATCCGCGTCGGTGAGGCCGTAAAACCGGGCGACGGTATGTACGAGGCGTTGCGCTCGGGGGCGCCGTACACAGCGATCATCCCCAAGGAGGCCTTTGGCGTACCTTTTAAAGCGGCGACAGCCCCTATCCGAAACGAGCAGGGGCAGATCATCGGGGCGTTGGGGCTGGGGCTGGATATGTCGGCTCAAATGGAACTTCAAGATATCGCCCAGTCGTTGGCCGCATCGTCGGAAGAGATGACGGCCACCAGTCAGGAGGTGGCCGCCACCGCCGGCAACCTGGCTTCGCACCTTTCCGAATTGAAAGCCTCCAGCGAAGCGGTACTGCAACGCCTGAAAAAGACGGACGATATCCTCAAATTCATCACCGGCATCGCCAACAAGACCAACCTGCTCGGGTTGAACGCCTCCATCGAGTCGGCCCGGGCGGGGGAACATGGCCGCGGCTTTTCCGTCGTAGCCGGAGAAATCCGCAAGATGTCCATGGACAGCGAACAATCGGTGAAGGAGATCAAAAACATCCTCACCGCCATCGCCGAAGAGATCCAGAAGATGGGCCAGAAAATCTCCCGGTCGGACGAACTCAGCTCTGTCCAGGCCCAGGCTACCCACCAAATCTCCGAAGCGATGGAACAATTGGCCCTGACGGCGGAAAAAATTCAAATGCTCGCGAAAGACATGTAAGCGCGCAAATCGGCTTGGTTTCCTCGAATGCTATGTGGAACAAGCCTCGGTGGGGGAGAGTAACTGCGCTTCGATGCGTCCCATCCGGAAACGCTGCAGCATGTCGATGAAGGGCCGGTGGTGCAGCGGGTTTTCGGCAAAATAAAACAGGTGGCTGGAACAGGCGCAATCAGAGCAGCCGAAACGGGGCGTCTCCCCCTCGGCGATGGGACGGAGCGCCTGGGCCAGCTCATGTTCCAGGTCTTCCGTCGTCCGCACGGCCAGGGCGGTGCAGCTCGCCGCCGCATGGCGCAGGTAGTCGATGTGCCAGTGGAAGTTCTTGCGCTTGCGGCAGTGGCGCTCGATGCGCCGGCTTAGGTTTTTCCGGGCGCTGCCCGTATATACATAATAGCCGGGGCGGAACAATCGCTCTCCTAGGCTGCCTATGGTCAGCCCCAACTCTGCGGTCACTGCCAGGACGAGGAGGTAACAGCCCCCGTCTTGAAGTTCTTTTTCGAGAAAATCCCAGGGGATGGCCACCGGGGCAACGGCGTCGCCAAGGCTCAGGTCGTCGTGCCAGGACAAGGCAAGAGCCTGGAGCCACAAATCCTTTCGGACTGCCAGGAAGGTTTGGGCGAAGGCATAGTCGGTGTGATAGTCGGGCAGAAACCAGCGCGCCCGGGGCCATTGCACGGCGATGAGCACGCCGCAGGCCACGCCCTCTTGGCGCGAGAGGGCAGCCAGTTCTTCCAGGTGCCGCCGCCCTCGGTCGGTGACGGCATCCGGGAACATGGCCATGGCGCCTTCAAAGAGGGTGCACGATTTCACCTCCAGATAGAAGGGCTTGCCCTGGCGTTCCAGGAGAAAATCAAAGCGATGACGGCCCACTTTCACTTCCGGCCGGATGACAGCGGCATCCTCCAGGCCAGGTATGCGCCCTTCGGCAAGCAGCTGGTGGATCACCTCGTTCGTCTTGTGGGTGTGCAGCATCACCGGCAGTCCATCGCGCTCGACAGCGACGACGGTATAGGCGGTTCGCCGGCCTTTGGCGGCGGCGGACAGATAGAGGTTCACACCGGGAAAAAACAACTCCCAGAGTCGCCCCGGATTGGGCAGATAGGCCCGGACGGTTTCTCCATCTAAGTCGCATTCTACGATAAAACGGTTGGGCCGGCGGAGAAAGGCGGCTGTTTTCACTTCACCGAAGAAAAGGCCGGACAAGGTGCATTTCCTCCAATCCCGCCGCAGCGGCGGCGATGCTACTATTCTATCCTTTTCGACACATGGGAGGAAGGCTATTTTTCGAAGGCCGCTCTGTCGGCGTGAAATAGGGCATGCGTAATCGCCTGCTTCATGGTATGCTGTATTGTGATGACAGCAACAAGGGGGTTGTTCTGTGCTCTACCAACTCGTCGCACGCAATCGCAGCTTTCGGCGCTTTCATGAGAGCCATGTCGTCAGCCGGGAGACGCTGACGGAACTGATCGAATTGGCCCGTCTGTCTGCCTCGGGGGCAAACCGGCAACCGCTTAAGTACATCCTCTCCTGTGACCGGGAGAAGAACGAACGGATCTTTCCGACCTTGGCTTGGGCAGGCTACCTGAAGGAGTGGCCGGGACCTGTCGCCGGCGAAAGACCCTCCGCTTATATCATCATCCTTGGCGATCGGGAGATCAGCCAAAACTACTTCGTCGACCACGGCATCGCCAGCCAGAGCATCCTGCTTGGTGCTGTGGAAAAAGGTCTAGGGGGATGCATCATCGCCTCCATCAAGCGTCAGGAACTTGCAGAGGCCTTGCAGATACCCGAACGTTACGAGATTCTCCTCGTCATCGCCCTTGGCAAGCCGAAAGAGACGGTCGTCATCGAGCAGATCGGGGCGGACGGCGATGTGAGGTACTGGCGTGATGAGGATGGCACCCACCATGTGCCGAAGCGTCCGCTGAGAGAACTTATCCTGGAATAAGAGAAACACCGATATAAAAAGGCCGGCGCCCGATTTTTTTTACGGGACCGGCCTTTCGGCGTTTACGGTTTTTTTGAATTGTAGCGGGTGATGTCTCGCTTGGGCGACGTCCGCTTTTACCTGTGATATCTCTGCTTCACGGTTGATGTTTCAAAGCCTTTTTGTGATGCCCTGTTGGATTCGCGCTTGGGCAGATCACCGCCCGAAGAAGGGGAATGTGGGATAGACATAGCACTGGACGCCTTCGAAGATATAGCCGCCTCTGCCCCGGCCCAATTCGTTGAAATTGGTCGTATAGAAATGATCGCCGGCGGTGGGGTTCCAGTAGCGGTACAAGGGAGCAGTTCGGGGACGCTGGGTCGGGAAGACGTAACAGGCGATTCCTTCGAATTGGTACCCCTGGGCGCCGGAGCCCAGCTCATTGAAGTTGGTGGTGTAGAAGTGGTCCCCGATGGTGGGGTTCCAGTACCGGTAAAGGGGCGTTGTGCCGGGACGCTGTCTCGCGAAGACGAGGCAGGCGATCCCTTCGAAGCGGTAACCGCTGCGACCGAAGCCGAGCTCGTTAAAGTTGGTCGTGTAGAAATGGTCGGTGATGGACGGGTTGAAGTAACGGTAAAAGGGAACAAGATTGCGCTGGCGAAACTCGCCGAACTCTTCGGGCTCTCCCGGCGTAGGTCTCGGTCCCGGAAAGGGGCCGGGACCAGGGAAAGGACCCGGTCCGGGGAAAGGTCCCGGTCCGGGGAAAGGTCCCGGTCCGGGGAAGGGACCCGGTCCGGGGAAAGGACCCGCTCCGGGGAAAGGACCCGGTCCGGGGAAGGGTCCCGGTCCGGGGAAAGGACCCGGTCCTGGGAAAGCTCCCGGTCCTGGGAAAACTCCCGGTCCGGGGAAGGGTCCTGGTCCTGGGAAAGCTCCCGGTCCTGGGAAAGCTCCCGGTCCGGGCTGGGGTCTGCGGGGCTGCTGCCCCGGCGGCTGGCCGGGTTGCTGTGAAGCCCCCAAGAGTTCGTCATCATCATGATACATCGAGGCGACACCATCCTTACCGATCAATCGCGGAGTCTTCCCATCGAGTTGTCTTTTACGGGAAAGACTCCGGTCTGCCATAACATATGAATGGGGATAGGAAACGGTGAAATTTTCCTAAAAAGAAGCCCGCTGTGCATTGTTACAGCGGGCTTCTTAGGTTATTCCTTTTTTATGGGCTAACCTCAAGCAAAGGCCAGCAACTGCGCCATAATCGCCGTGACAAACGTCAGCAGCGCCGATAGCACGAAGGCCGTCTTGATCACTTCGCTCTCGATGCCGAGGGCATCAATCGTAGCGGCGGCGTTTTGCAGCTTCGCTGGCGAGATGACGCTGGCCAGACCGCCGCCGATGGCAGTCCCGGCGATGACGATCAGGGGATCCACATTGAGGAGTTTGGACGTGAGCAGGTGGTACTTGGTGAACATGGCGATCGTCGAGGCCTCGCTGCCGCTGACAAAGCCGCCGAAGAGCCCCAGGTAGCCGCTGATGAAGGGATAGAGACTGCCGAAGGCCGAAGCAGACGCTTTCGCGAGGATGGAGATCATATTGGTGGCCGGGTCGGCGATCTTCCAGGCGCCCTCCACATTCTGCATGCCCGAATTGTTCATCACAAAGGCGATGGCGAAGAAGACGGCGGCGGCCAAGGTTGGTCGCGGCGCCCGCTGGAGCCACTTCGATACCGTCTCCGACAGGGTCCCCCGGTTCGGTTTGAGCCAGATCATGGACAAGGCCGTGCTGACGAGTACCCAGGTGTAGGCGTTCCAGAGCATGCGCGTCTTGATCACCTGTCCGGGGATGATCGAGACCGGCATGGCCCAGTCGGCAAAGAGCAGTTTGAAGAGGGGCGGGAAGAAGTTCGTCAAGAGCAAAATGGCACAGAGGATCAGCCAAGGCGACAGCGCGACCGGCAGAGACATCTGTGCTTCCACGGCCCGGTCCGCCTCGGTCAGGTTGGAACGGTCGATGATCGGCCGTCCCGTCACCTTGAGGTAGAGGAGCATGGACAAGATGGTGAAGAAGCCGGCGATCACGCCGGTCAGCACGACACCGGAGGCGAAAAAGGGTATGTAACTGATAGCGACGGCCGTACCGCCGTTGGTCACTCCGGCGATCAGGCAGGGCAGGAAGCCCTTGCGGACGAGTTCCCAGCGCCCGACGATCCAGAGCATGCCGAAACCGATCAGCGTCGAAATGACGGGCAGAAACTTGGAAAAGACCTGGGCCGACTGGACGAGTGATGTGCCCGTCAGGTCGGCAAAGACGACCAGCGGCGCGCCGAGCAGCGCATAGGTGCAGAGGGCGTCAAAGCCGATGGCCGGCAATGCCACGGCGACGAAGGTCGAATAGCCGAGGGCCACCAGGATCGGCGGCAGGATCGAAACGGGCGTGGCGCCGATGGAGACGAGGAGCGTGCCGGCGCCCACGTTGAGAAGCATGATCTGCACAGCCTTGTCCTGGGGGGCTAAGGTCTTGACGAAGACGACGATGCGCTTTAATGCGCCCGTCCGTTCCATAAAGGTGATCTGCAGGATCGAGGTGAGCACCATCAGGGAAACAGGAAAAGAGGAGACGACGCCGGCGAGGCTGGCGCGCAATCCAGCCTCCCAACTGGTGGCGAAGAAGACACAGGCGATCAACAAAGTGAGCAACCATCCTACCATGCCGCTGAGGTCAGCCGCCATCCGCCGCCAGGTCATCAACAGGACAATGACTGCGATCGGAAGCAGGGTCAGAGAAAGAGAAAGTGCCAAAACTACCGTCCTCCCATACTTGGACATATTTTTTTGAGTTCGATTATACCACAATGGGGGAAGGGGTTTAACCCCTCACGGGCGACGGTGGTATGAACATCGATCTTTCCCGAAATAATCACGGCCGTGCGCCACCGGTTGCCGGTCGTCACCATCGTCTTCCTGGTTTCAATGATTTTTTGATTTGAATCCATCCTATGAAGATGGGGCTGATTGGGTCGATTCTCACCCCTTTTTCCTTGACAGGAGAGCAAATAGAGCCTACAATTTAGATAATTAGACAATCATCTAAATAATATCAAAAGGAGTGGCTGCCGATGAACCAAGTCTTTTCGGCTTTGGCCGACCCGACACGGCGAGCCATTCTCCACTTGCTCCGCGAGGGGGAGAAAAACGCCGGAGAGCTGGCGGCGCCGTTCAACATCTCCAAACCGAGCGTGTCCCATCATCTACAGGTGCTCAAGGGGGCCGGACTCGTTACCGATGAGCGGCGAGGGCAGCAGATCTACTACAGCTTGAACACCACCGTCTTTCAGGATGTGATGGCCTGGATCCTGACGATGACCGAGCGGGGCGAGCCGCCCAAGTAAGCACATGAACTCAAAAAAGCAAAATACAAAAAGGAGAGAGAAGCCATGAAAAAAGGAGTTTCTTTCTGGCTTAATGTCACCCTTTGGCTTGCCACCGTTCTGGTCTCCCTATGGGCCTATCCACAACTGCCGGAACAAGCGCCGGTGCACTGGAATTATGCCGGTGAAGCGGACCGCTACGGCAGCAAGCTGGAACTTGTCGCTGTCGGTCCGGCCATCACATTGCTGGTCCTGGTGCTTTCGCAAGTGTTACGCCGACTCGACCCACTGAAAGCGAACTACGGAAGGTTTTCATCGTCCCATGACACTGTGATGACAAGTGTGATAGCCTTTATGTTCTTTCTCCAGATGACCGTCATCGCCAACGGCCTCGGTTGGGCCGTCAACGTGGGAAGAATCGTCCCCGTCGCCGTCGGCATCCTGTTCATCATCCTGGGCAATGTGATGCCGCGCGTCAAGCAGAATCACTTCATGGGTTTCCGCGTCCCCTGGACGCTGGCCGACCCGCGCGTTTGGGACAAAACCCAGCGCGTCGGCGGATACACGATGGTGCTGGGCGGCCTGGCGATCATGCTGCTCGGATTGTTTGCGCCGCGACTGCCGCAAGCCGCCGGGATCGCCCTATTGTTGACGACCGTCCTCGCCATCATCTTTGTCCCGACCGTCTACGCCTGGTGGCTCTATCAGAAGAGCGGAACGCGGACGGTGGGGTAGCGCGGAGGTGGGCCAGGTTCAGCGTTGTAAAGCGATAGTTATCGGCGGGCAAGACAGGTTTTACGCCTGCCCTTGTTGAAAGTAAGGGCAGGGGAGGCGGTCTAAGTGTTTGGCTTTGGCATCAAGAATAAAACCGTAAAAGAATTGCGCAAGAACCAAGGGCTGACGGCGAAGGAACTGGCCCAGCGACTCAAACTAGATGCGATCGACATCCTGCAAATCGAGGACATGCGGTTGAAAGATGTGCCAGAACCGTTGCAGTCGAAGATAACCCCGATTTTGCGGGGGGATGATACGGATAAGATGAAGTGGTTGTGACTTTTTTGAACGCTCCGGAGCATATCCGGGGCGTTTTTTCAGTGCGCCCGGCATGGGCGTTGTCTCTAGGGTGGAAGTCCCGAACGCCGAAGGTGGCAGTAGGCGTTAGCTTAAGGCAAGGGTGTCCGTCGCGAGGCGGAATCTGAAGGAAGCCAGCGGCAAACCTTTGTCGTCGCTCGACTGATCCAACAGGCCCTGAACCAGATCCTGATGCCGATCTTCGACCCTGACTTTTCCACGAACAGCTACGGATTTCGTCCGGGAAAGAGTGCGCACCAAGCGGTGAAGAAAGCGAAGGAATACATCGCCGACGGCTACCGATGGGTGGTTGACATGGACCTGGCCCAGTTCTTTGATCGCGTCAATCACTGGGCGGAGTCGAAGCATCGCGATGGAGGACCGACTGGACACCCTCAACCAATACCTGAAAGGCTGGATGGGCTACTTTCGACTCATTGATACGCCAAGCGTGCTAAAAGAGCTGGATGAGTGGCTTCGCCGACGACTGCGGATGTGCCTGCTCAAGCAATGGAAGCGCCCGAAGACACGAAGACGAAACCTAGTGGCGTTGGGCATTCCGGAGGAATGGGCATGCAACATCAGCGGCTCACGAAAAGGATATTGGCGTCTGTCCTTGACCCCGCAAATGAATAAAGCCCTTGGCCTCGCCTACTGGCGGGAACAGGGCTTAGTCAGTTTAGTCGAAACATACCAATCTCATCGTCAACCAGCATGAACCGCCGTATACCGAACGGTACGTACGGTGGTGTGAGAGGACAGGGGTTAATCACCCCCTCCTACTCGATTCTTGTTCCGTTAAACTCACTCGATTATCACCCCGTCCCTTCTGACTTCTTTATACAGATTTGCTATAAAAGGACTCCTTCGTTCCCATTGATTGATTTCCACTGGGACGAAGCTCAGCGTTGTATCGTACTTTAGATTTGTTTCAAAGACGATATCCGAAATAAGTCTGCATTCGGAATCAGACAGTTCCTTATCTGCTACAACCAGGATATCTACGTCCGAATCCTCCCCAGCAGTTTGACGAGCGACTGAACCAAATAGCACAAGGTATCGTAATGGAATAGTTTTCTCTAACCTTTCTTTAAATTCTTGAAGGGCTTTGCGTTGATTGCCTGATAGCGCAAGGCTTTCCAACGTCTTTTGGCTATCCAAAATCATCATCGAATCACCTTCCTTGTGCTCATCCACCACTTACAGCTAACATTATATCCCAAAAGCGAGCTATAAAGGACATACTTTTATCTCACGCCTACACCTCATTTTACCATCGTCCGCCGGAAAGCCCCTGGTTTTAACCACGGGGATGAACGGCGGATTTTGCGAGTAAACCCACATACTAGAAACCTGAATCCGTGACAGGATAAGAAGTAAACAGTCGAAATTCAGCGCATTTCCCCCGTCCTGAATCCGTGAGTCGACTTAGCAGTACCCCAATGATTTTCCACAAAAAGTAATTCGTGTTACAAGAATTTAATCCAATTTCATTAGATAGCCATTTGAACACGTCGCCTTATCAAAGAAGGTGGTGCCGTCAAGAAACGAGATCCATAGAAGCGTACAAAGCTAACCTTTGACACATTTTACATCTAAAGGTCTATCCCATCGAATGAATTTGATTTTTTAGGAAATCCTTGCCGTTTACGAAAAAGCAAGATAGAGATCCTTAAACGTTGCGTACCAGGGACTATGCGCCCCGAGCCGGAGCTTCACTTGTCTGGCATGTCTCACCAATCGAGACGCAATGGTGATCACATTTTGAAGTACCGTGAGTATCCGGCGGCGCTGCGTATGGGCCTTTCTCTTTAGAGGAGAATCCAGACGGCGTAAGCTCATTTGATCAACGATCACATCTACGTCTACCGTCAGATAGTCCGTAGCGCCGACCCGAACAGGTGTCAAGGGAGCTTTTGCTTTTTTGATGAGACGAGCAGATTCTTCCATAATGATGTCGTTCCATTTCAAATCCGTCTCAACAACCTTTTCAAATCGTTGTCGTAACGTGGGACTGGAGGGTACGATGTCGACGCCCATGGCGTATCGGCGTATCGAAAAAAGTCATCTCCACGAGCCAGCTCAATCGCATCGAAGTCATTCTTTCCCTGACAGAGAAGGCCCAGGTAGCTCAGAGCAACAGTTCCGTGGCTTATATCTGGTGTCAAACAAGTGGGCACAGTGGACTTATCCAATCGCAATTTCAATGAAGTCTTTCTTAACAAGGCGCCCACGAGCGCCAATCCAGTTACCGGTGTAAGCTCCTCATTCGATTGCTCGATAATGAACTTCTTCATGGTTATGCATTCACCCCGTCGGTGAGTTCAAATCACTCCGATTAAACTCGTTTATCTCTATTATACGGGGAAATGCGCTGAATTTCGACTGTTTACTTCTTATCCTGTCACGGATTCAGGGAATTCTAAACACTATTGCAGTATATTACCAATGAGAGCCAATCAATAAAAGACCTGCTATAATAGAAAAAAGGTTCCTGATGCGACGCGTTATATAACAGTTGTTAAACTTGGAGGCTGGCAGGGTGAACGAAGTGATCACTTCCAACGACCAACTGATAGAGACGATCAATGGATTATTGAAGGCGAAAAAAGGCAGAAAGATAAATATCATCAACGACAAACTCACCTTATCCGTCTTTAGCGAACTCTCGAAGAATCTGAGTAACGTTGACACCATCAACTTGATTATCCGCAATACCCAAAACATCCCCGGCAGCAACGAAGTGCCTCGCGAGTTTGAAATCCAACACCGCGATCGGGAACTGTTCTTTAATGCCTATGACATCATCCAGAAAAACAAGCTCCAGCATTTTGCCAAAGCCAAGTCGATGTACACCTTTATCCAAAAGCATGTAAACGTCCACAAGACCAAAGAACCGGACAAGATAACCGGCAACATCATCATGATCGATGATGAAGTGGCCATCCACGGCACATCCTCCCTGGAACTCGCCAAGAAGACGAAGCGAGGCGACGTTGCGCCTATTCATTTCAACTCGATGGTCCTGTCTAAGACCGAGATAGAAAAGTTCCAACGAATGTTTCAGATCGTATGGAACAACCCGGCCTATACGGAAGATTACAAAGAACAGTTGCTTGAAAGCCTAAACTACGTATACAAAGACTACTCCCCGGAATTCCTCTACTACTTCACCTTGAAAGAGATCTTTGGAGAGTACCTTGACAGCGGCATTGACCGCTTTGAAAAGGACAAAAGCGGATTCAAGAAGACGATCATCTGGAACAGCCTCTACGAATTCCAAAAAGACGCCGTCGTCTCGGCCATTCAAAAGATCAACAAATACAACGGCTGCATTATCGCAGACAGCGTAGGCTTAGGCAAAACCTTTGAGGCCCTCGCAGTGATCAAGTATTTTGAACTCAGGGAAGACAATGTGCTCGTCTTGTGTCCGGCCAAACTCTATGACAACTGGGACTCCTTCAAAAACCCTTATGTCGATAACGCTTTTGTCAAAGACAACTTTAACTACAAAATCCTCTGTCATACCGATCTAACACGCACCAAAGGCTACTCGAAAAGCGGCATCGACTTGGCTAGGATCAACTGGAGCAACTTCGATCTGGTTGTCATCGACGAATCCCATAACTTCCGCAATCGTAACGAGGACCCCGAACACCAGAGCCGCTACATGAAACTGCTCAATGACATCATCAAACGAGGGCGTGGCACAAAAGTGCTGCTCTTATCGGCAACCCCCGTGAACAACTCATTGGTTGATCTAAAAAACCAGATCAACATCATCACGGCAGACCAAGACCATGCCTTTGAGGAAGCCGGCATCAGCAGCCTATCCAACCTGCTTCGCAAAGCCCAGAAGGAAATCAATGACTGGATGAAAGACGATGAGCGGACGAAGAACGCCCTCCTCGATCGGCTGCCGGGCGACTTCTTTAAGCTTCTTGAAATGCTGACCATCTCCCGCAGCCGCCGGCACATCACAGCCTATTACGGCAATCAAAACATAGGAAAATTTCCGGAAAAACTTCCGCCAAAGACCTATTATCCAGAAATCGACACACAAAATCGCCTGTTATCCTTTCAAGAGACCAATGAAGTGTTAGAATCTCTAAAACTGGCTGTCTATGCGCCCATGACCTACATCAAATCAGAATATAAAGAGTATTACCGAAAAAAATATCAGACCGTTCACGGCGACAGGGTTTTGTTCTACCATGAAAGCCGCGAACTGATCAACGCTCGGCTGCACCGGTTTAACCTCTTCAAACGGCTGGAAAGCTCCGTCTTTGCCTTTTCCGAGACGATCCGGAGACTGCTCGCGAGAATAAACGATTACATCGATGCGATCAGCCGCAGTCAATCGGGGGACGTGCAACTGGAAGGCGAAGACTACAGCGAAGAAGATGTCGTCTTGAACTACAAATATGAGATCAAAGTGGAGCATCTGATCGCGGCCGATTTTCTCGAAGACCTGTACTACGACAAAAACATCTTAGAAGGCTTGTACAGCAAGGCTCAACAACTGTTGAACGAAAAAAGGGACGCCAAGCTAAAAAAGCTGGAAGAGGTCATTGTCGATAAAATCATCCATACGCCCTATAACCAGGGAAACCGAAAAATCCTCATCTTCACGGCCTTTGCCGATACAGCCAACTATCTCTACCGCCACATCGCCCCAGAACTCTCCAAGCATCAAATCAACGTAGCTTCCATTACAGGCTCAGGCGAACCACGGACAACGATGAAGCAGATCCGTTCCGAATTCAACACGATCCTGCGCCACTTTTCTCCCCTGTCAAAACTGGGGCAAACGTTGCCGAAACAGGAGCAGATCGATGTGGTCATCGCTACCGACTGCATTTCAGAAGGACAGAACCTGCAAGACTGTGACACCGTGATCAACTACGACATCCAATGGAATCCCGTCGTTCTCATTCAGCGCTTTGGCCGGATCGATCGCATCGGCAGCCAGAACAAACAGATCGCCATGATCAACTTCTTCCCGAACCTGGAACTGAACGAATATCTCCAACTCGAACAGAGAGTCAAAGGAAAAATGATGGCCGTAAACCTGTCATCGACAGGCGATGAAGACTTCCTCTCCCCTGAAATGAACGACTTCATCTTCCGGAAAAGACAGTTGGAGCGCTTGCAAGAAGAAGTGATTGAGATAGACGAACTGAATGACAACCTATCCCTGACCGACTTGAACATGAACGATTACCTGTACGAATTATCGGGATATGTCCAGAACCATCCTGAGATCAATCGCGTCCCCCCTGGGGTCTATTCCATAGTGGATGGCGAAAAGCAGGGTTGCCTTTTCTGTTTCCGATACCAGAAGGATAAGGCGAAACCCGCCACAGACAGTTCCATCTATCCCTATTATGTCATTTACATCAGCAAAGACGGCCAGGTTTACTATGGCAACCACAATGCCCGTGAAGCCTTGAAAGCCTTCCGGAAAATGGCTGTTGGCAGAGACAAGCCTGATCCCGCCTTGTTCAAAGCCTTTAACAAGCGCACCAAGAATGCCGAAGATATGTCCGTCTATTCCCACCTGCTCAATCAAGCCATAGCGGCCATACAGGGCGATGAAGAGAGAAAGGCAGAGGCAACCATCTTTGACTTCGGCGGCTATAACAACGAATTTGCCAATACAACTAGCGACGATTTTGAGTTGATCTCTTTTCTGGTCGTCGAATAGAGGTGAAGCCATGCTGGCCATTCCCGACGCCTATCGGATCGAGAAAACCTTTGCCTTGAAAACCTTCCTGACATCCGATGTCACACCGGCAGAGAAAAAGCGACTCAAAGAGAACGTACAAGAGGTGCGGCTATCCTACCAGATCGCCGGAGAAGCGATCCCGTCCCTGATCGATGACGAATATGACTGCCAGGCGATCCTCTTTTTCACGGTCCGCCTGAGTGACTTGAAGCATGCCCCCTTTACCGGAACGCTTTTTCAGCGTCTCGTCAAACCCCTCTGTGTCATCCGGTTCTATGACCACAGCCAACACCAGCTCTTTTGCTTTGCCCACAAAAGGCTGAATCGACAAGACAGGACCCAGATCGTCCTCGAAGATATGCTATGCTCCGCTGCCACGTCGATGCGCTTCGCCGACGAGGTCAGCAGGTTGATGGAAGAGCACATCTTTTTTGACAAAATCGGCAACAGGGGCAACAAACTGGACTATTACCTGGAAATGATGGGCAAGGCCTTTATCATTTCTAACCTGTCCCTGTGGTCAGGCATGAAGGGGCTCCTGCATTCAAAGGCATGGTATAACCGGGAGAAGACATTGCACCTCTACCGTTGTCTCAAGGAAACGCAACAGAAGAAAAATGAACTGAAATCCGCCAGGACCGTCGCCGAGCAGGCGCAGATCAACGGAGAGCTAAAACGCCTATATGCCCGATTGAACGACATAATCGAAACTACTTAGGGAGGAAGAACATGGAGTTCTCAAAAGTTCAAAAGGAAATATTCAATCCGATCGCTGAAAATGTAAAAAAGCTGGCCCAACTCTTTCCTGCTGCCGTGAAAGACGGGCAAGTGGACTTGGAAGCCTTGAAAGCGGAGCTGGGACAATTTGAATCGGTCAGCGAAAAAATGTCGGAGCGCTATGAACTCGGTTGGGTTGGCAAGGAAGAAGCGAAGAAGCTTGCCAACCAGGACGTGGTCGGCCGAACCTTGAAATATGTGCCAGAGGAAAGCAAACACCCTGAAACGACAGAGAACCTGTATATTGAAGGGGACAACTTAGAGGTTTTGAAGCTACTCCGGAACAGTTATTACAATAAGGTGAAGATGATTTACATTGATCCTCCGTACAACACGGGCAATGATTTTATCTACAAAGACAACTTTGCGATGAATCAGCGTGAAAACAGTGCATTGGAAGGCGAGATAGATGAAATGGGAGAGCGTCTGATTGTTAATCAAAAGAGTAACGGGCGGTATCATTCCAACTGGTTGTCGATGATGTATCCTCGGTTGAAAGTTGCCAAGGATTTGCTAAAAGAAGATGGTGTGATCTTTATTAGCATTGATGATAATGAACACTCAAACTTAAAATTATTATGTGACGAGGTATTTGGTTCTAATAGCTTTATTGGAGACATTGTTTGGCGATCAAGTGACAATAGTAACAATAATGCGTTGACGTTTTCGGAGGATCATAATTATATTTTGGTATACGCAAAAAGTCCGGATTGGAAACCTAATTTCCTTAATAATGATAGCAAAAGGCAACACTTTAAAAACCCAGATAATGATCCTCGAGGTCCATGGTTTGATGGAAATCCCGTAAATAATCCAGGATTAAGACCAAATCTCCAATTTGATATAATAACGCCAAGTGGGAAACTTATTAAACATCCACCAAACGGATGGAGATGGTCCAAAGAAACTATTGAAGAAAAATTAAAGACAGGTGAACTGCGCTTCTCTGAAGATGAAACACGCCTTATAAGAAGGACTTATTTATATGAAATGAAAGGGTTACCGCCTTCAAGCTTGTGTATTGATTTGGAGATAACTGGGCACACAAGAAGAGCGAAATATGAATTAAAAAAGTTGTTTCCAGAAGTACCTGTAACAAGTTTATTTAGCACTCCAAAGCCAACGTTATTATTGAAATATATACTAACAATAGCTTCGGATAATAATGCTATTGTTTTGGATTTTTTTTCAGGTTCAGCAACATCAGCGGATGCTGTTATGCAGCTAAATGCTGAAGATGGGGGTAAAAGAAAGTTTATTATGGTTCAATTACCTGAAGTTTGTGAGAGTGGAGATTATGGAAATGCCGTTAAGTTAAAGAACATCTGCGAAATCGGCAAAGAACGCATCCGCAGAGCCGGAGACAAGATCATCGAAGAAAACAAAGACAAGAAGGGCATCGAAAACCTCGACATCGGCTTCAAGGTCTTCAAAGTGGCCGACACCAATATCCGTTGGTTCAGTGAAGCGATGAAATCCGATCAAATGACACTTGATGAAAGCGCCATGACCGATAAAGACAGGTTGGACTTCACCCCCGGCTTTACCGATCTCGATGTGGTCTATGAGATCCTGCTCCGTCACCGGGATATCCCCTTATCGTCCAAGGTGGAGAAAGTAGCTTCTATTGGAGAGAGAACCTATATCTTCGCCGACACCGTTCTCGTTTGCTTGGAAGAAAACGTAACGGAAAGCATGATTGATAAAATCGCCGCCATCGAGCCCATGCCCACCAAGATCATCTTCCGTGACAGCGCCTTCGGCGCCGACATCAGCTTGAAAACGAACAGCATGCTCCGATTGGAAGCGCAGATGAAGAAAAACAGCGGCCTGAAGAAGAAAGCCTATCGCGTCGAGTTCATATAAGGGGTGCCATGATGACCAACCGTATTGCCTTTCAATTTGATGACAAGTTGGGCTATCAGAAAGATGCCGTCAACTCTGTCGTCAACCTCTTTAAAGGCGTTAGCCGCCACGATGACGGAACTATCTATCGCCAACTACAGAGAATGAAGAAACTCGTCGAAGGCGATCCTGTGCGCAACCCGCAACTGGTTTCACCGGCAAGGCTCCTGCACAACCTTCGCGAGGTGCAGCAAAAGAACAAGCTGTTCACCGATCATGAACTGAAAGGGAACAACTTTACCATCGAGATGGAAACAGGCACAGGCAAGACCTACGTGTACCTGCGGACCATTCTCGAATTATACCGCGCTTATGGCTTTACGAAGTTCATGATCGTTGTACCGACCATTGCCATTCGAAAAGGCGTAGAGAAAACCATGGCCATGTTGCGGGAACACTTCAAAGGCATCTACGACGGCCTGGACATAATGAACCATGCCTTCGTCTACGACTCCAAGAACTTGAAAAAGATCAGCAGCAGTTTTGTGGAGACGAGAGACCTCAGCATCGTGGTCATGAACATCCAGGCCTTCAATAAAGATTCCAACAAAATCCGTCAATCCGACGAATATGGCCAGATCCTATGGGAAGACATCCGGTATATTCACCCCATCGTCATCATCGACGAACCGCAAAAAATCGAGGGCACAGCGAAGAAGAAGAGCGCCTCTCTGGAAGCCATCGAGGGGATCGATCCTTTGTTTGTCCTGCGTTATTCAGCCACCCATAAAAGCCGGTACAACCAGGTCTACAAGCTCGACTCCTTCGATGCCTATCAAAAGGATCTGGTCAAGAAGATCCAGGTAAAAACCGTCCACGGCGCCATACCGAAAGACTTCCCATACGTTCGTTACGTAGAGTTCACAAAAGACCTCTTTGCCAAGATCGAACTGTTCTGTGTGGAGCAGGGCGGGCAGATTCGCAAGAAGCAGGTCAAAGTTCGAGGCGGCGATTCTCTTTTTGAATGTTCTGGGAACCTGGATCAATACAAAAACATGTTCGTCATGGAAGATCCGCACAAGCTAAAAAAGCTGAAGATCAGCAAGTGGGACGATATCCTGGAGCTTGCCGTCGGAGAAAACAATGCCGACATCAGTGAAGAAGAAACGATCCGAATCCAGATCAGGCTGGCCATTAAGAGTCACCTGGAGAAGCAATACAAGATCTTGAAGAGCGGAAGAAAAATCAAAGTCCTCACCTTGTTCTTCATAGACGCCGTCAACAAGTATCGAGACACCAGCTCCCCTGATGGCCGAGGGGAGTACCTGCGCATTTTTGACGAAGAGTATAGCAAGATCATCACGGATAAAAAGGGGAAGCAGCTTTTTGTCGAATACCCGGAGCTGTTTAAAGATTATAAAAATGTACACAAGGTGAGAGAAGGCTATTTTGCCGTCGATAAGCACAAAAATGCCGTAGAGATTGAAGATTGGGACAAGGTGATGGATGAAGATAAGCTGAAAGCCAAGTCTCAAGAAGATATCGACCGGGGCATTGAACTGATCCTAGAGAAGAAAGACGAGCTCATATCCTTTGAGGAACCCTTGGCGTTCATCTTCTCCCACTCGGCGTTGCGGGAAGGCTGGGATAACCCGAATGTCTTTACCCTCTGCACCTTGAAAAAAGGCGGCTCCGATATTGCAAAAAAACAAGAGATCGGCAGAGGATTGCGCCTCTCCGTAGATATTGAAGGCACCCGATGCACAGACAAGACGATTAATGAATTGACCGTCATCGCCAATGATTACTATGACCAGTTTGCCGCAGCACTCCAAAAAGATTTTAATGAACAGGCCGGCTTCAATAAGGAAGAAGTCACCATCGATGTGATTCATGCCTCACTCCGGAATGCCGGCATTCCGGAAAACAAGATCATCGACCTGACGGAACCCCTTCGAAAAGAACTGATCGAACAGAACATCATCAACAAAGAGGGCATGCTGACCAAAGACGCCAAGAAAATTGAAGCCATCACCTTTATCCATGAAACGCTGCAAGAGCACAGCATCATGATCAAGAAAGCGTTTATTGAAGCGATGCAGGCAAAAGGCAGCAAGAAGATTCTCATTAAAAACGGCGACGAAGAACCCATCGAGAATGGCGCCCACAGTTATATATCAGAAGAGCAATTTGAACAACTGCTCAAGGAACTGGGCAAGCGCATGTCCCAACGGACCCTCTATCAAGTTAACATCGATAGTGATGCCTTCATCGAAGAATCGGCGAGAGAACTGAACGAACTCCTGCGGTTTAAGCGGGTCCTCTACGAATACAATATTGAAACAGGCAAGGCAGAGTTTGACGAACAGAAAAAGTTCCGCCTCTCTGAGTCGGTGCAACAGACCTTTTTCAGTGAACCGGAAGGGCTGGATTTGCAAAAAAGCCAATTCGAGATCATCAACTATATCATGTACCACACCCTGCTGCCCCGTCTGGCCATTTATAGGATCATATCGAAGCTGGAGAAGGCAACCCTCCTAAAGAATCAAGACATCCTCGATGTAGTGACGCAAAAGATCAAGGAAAAACGAACCGAATTCATGGCCAAAGGCGTTGTCCGCTATGAAGCCATTGACGGCTATGTCTTTGACGAGTCGACCATATTCGAAGCCGATTCGATCGACATGGGCATGCTTGAAGACGTCGCATCGCTCGTCTTTCAAACGAGCGCAGATAAAGGCAGAGCCGTCCATAAGTATTACAAGTTCGACAGCGATGGTGAACTCCAATTCGCCAAAAGACTCGAAGAAGACGAAAAAGTGCTGCTATATACCAAGATCAAAAAGGGAGGCTTCGTCATTGATACCCCCTATGGCGAATATTCTCCTGACTGGGCTGTGATCCGTAAAGGAGAGGATGATCAAGCCAGGCTCTTCTTTATCGTGGAAACGAAGATAGACAAAGAGGATAAGGATCTGAATGAAGTGGAAAAAACAAAGATCAAGTGCGGCAAACTTCACTTCAAAGCCGTTGCCCAAGATGTTCAGTTTAAGCAAGCGAAGAATTATGACGACTTTTTGCTGAAGATCACTGTATAGCAGGCCTGGCAATAACGATGACCAAGCTTCCATTACTTGACGCTCCCCAAAGATGATGATAGATTAGAAACACTGAAGTCATGAAGACTTTGCGCGGTTCGGATTAATATCTCAAAACTCGGCCCATGAAGGGTAGTTGTCCCTATGAAAGGGATTGGTGACACACCCGTAATGGGTTATTTTTTTGAGAGGGGTAAAGCAACATGCATATGGCCGACGCGCTCATCTCTCCTGTCGTGGGAGGGACCCTGTGGGCGGCTGCCGCTGGAGTGGCGGCCTATTCCATGAAAAAAGTCCAGCGCAATATCGATGAGAAGATCATCCCCATGATGGGGGTGATGGGCGCTTTCGTCTTCGCCGCCCAGATGATCAACTTTTCCATTCCCGGAACCGGGTCGAGCGGACATCTTGGCGGCGGCATGCTGCTATCGATCCTGCTTGGTCCTCATGCCGGCTTTTTGACGATGGCCTCCATCTTACTCATTCAGGCGCTCTTTTTTGCCGACGGCGGTCTGCTCGCTTACGGCTGCAACCTCTTCAATCTCGGCGTTTATACCTCTTTTGTCGCTTACCCATTCATTTATAAAGGCATCATAAAAAAAGGCCTGACGGCGAAGCGTATCCTCGTGGCTTCGCTCATCTCGGCGATCGTCGGTCTCCAACTGGGCGCCTTCAGCGTCGTCATGGAGACGCTCTTATCGGGCAAGACGGAACTGCCTTTTAACATGTTCCTCTTGTTGATGCAGCCGATCCACCTGGCCATCGGCGTCGTGGAAGGGCTGGTCACAGCCGCTGTCGTCACCTTCGTCTGGAAAAGCCGTCCGGAGATCCTAGAACAGGTGACCGCCGGTCGGCCCTACGGCGCTATCTCTTACCGCAGAGTGGTGCGGGGGTTGGCGATTTCAGCCGTCCTCATGGGCGGCCTGCTGTCCTGGTTTGCCTCGGCCAATCCGGACGGATTGGAATGGTCCATAGAGAAGGTGGCGGGAACAGCCGAACTGGAGGCCTCCGGTGACCTCTATCATGTTTTCGCCGACATCCAGAGCAAAACGGCCATTTTACCGGATTACGACTTCAAAACCGCTGAGACGAAGCCCCTGGAGACACAGGCGGCGATGACGCCGAGAGCAACGGGAATACCGGAAAAGCAACCGGACGACGCCGGATCCGTTGAAAGCAACGGCTCAGCGTCGGCAGATCCGCTTGCATCAAGTGAATCCGACGAACCAGCTTGGCCCAATGTCAACGCGGGAACCTCTGTAGCGGGCATCGTCGGCGGCCTGCTCACGCTGGCCCTGTCTGGGCTGATCGGATTTCTGATCCATTTGACAAAGCGACAGCAACGAAAGCTGAACGTCTAAACAAAAGGACTTCTTCCGGTAAAAAACCCGACGGGGACGGGCAACGATGTTGAATATTACCGATTCGCTCCTTAGCATGAGACAACTGGACGATCTGGCGCGTCAGCAGACGTCCATCCACCGGCTTCACCCGGTCACGAAGTTGCTAACCACAGTTATTTACTTAGCTGTGGTTACTTCTTTTGACAGCCGGGCCATCGGGGGACTGTTGCCGCTAATTCTCTTTCCGGTCGTGCTGCTGACCCTCGCCGAACTGCCGCCTGCGGCCATCTTCAAGCGCGTCCTCTTCGTGGAGATCTTTGTGCTGACGCTCGGCATCGTGAGCCCCTTTTTGAACCGGGAGGTCGTCAGCATCGGCGGCGTGGCTCTCTCGGCGGGATGGCTCACCTTTTTCTCCCTGCTCCTCAAGACCGCCCTCACGGTGACGGCGACGATGATCCTGATCGCCACGACCGGGATGGACCGGATCGCCGTCGCCCTGCGCATCCTCAAAGTTCCGAAGCTCTTCGTGCTCCAGATGATGCTGACCTATCGGTACATTTCCTTGCTGCTGGAAGAGGTGCAGCGCACCGTCATGGCCTATGCGCTGCGCGCGCCGGAGCAAAAGGGCGTCCACCGGTCGGCCTGGGGCTCTCTGGCGGGGCAACTGCTGCTCAGGACCATGGACAGGGCCCGGCGTGTCTATGAGGCCATGCGCCTGCGCGGTTTTACCGGCGATTATCACGCCGGAGAGGTGGGACTGAAGCTGGGCGCAAGGGATATCCTCTTCGCCGCCGGTTGGATCGGATTTTTCTTAACGGCCCGTTGGGTGAACCTTTCATCGTGGCTCGGTTCTTTGATTACGGGGGTGGCTCCATGAACGGCGGAAAATTGGAAGTAAAAGACCTGCGCTACAGCTATCCCGATGGGCACCCGGCCGTCAAGGGGCTGTCCTTTCGCGTCGCGCCGGGAGAGTCGGTGGCCATCATCGGGGGCAACGGCGCCGGCAAGACGACGCTGCTGTTGTTGCTGATGGGCCTTTTGTGGCCCTCGCACGGGGAGATCCTCGTCGATGACCTTCCGGTGACGAAAAAGACCCTGCCCCAGATCCGGCAGCGGATGGGCATGGTCTTTCAGGATCCCGATGATCAGTTGTTCATGACGACCGTCTATGACGATGTGGCCTTCGGCCCGCGCAACAATAAGCTCGATGAAACAGAGGTGGAAAAACGGGTTGAGGCGGCCCTGGCGGCTGTCGGGATCAGCCATCTTAAGGATCGGGCGCCCTTTAAGCTCTCCGGCGGGGAAAAGCGCGCCGCCGCCATCGCCTCCGTCTTGTCAATGGGTCCCGATATTCTCGTCATGGACGAGCCCACCTCGGCCTTGGACCCGACATCGCGCCGGCGATTTATGGACCTGCTGCGCCGCTTTCCCCATACGAAGATCATCACCAGCCACGATCTGGACATGGTGTACGAATGCTGCGACCGGACGATCGTCGTCCAAAACGGCCAAATCATCGCCGACGGGATGACGAAAAGGGTCCTGCTTGATGCAAAACTGATGGAAGCGAGCGGGTTGGAGCTGCCGCCGGCCGTGCAAGGTTGCCCGGTGTGCGGTCGGCGCGCCTAAGGCGCTTACATCTGCCTGCCCCGGACGGGACGACAAAATCGAATGTTTAAAACGACGAAACAGAAACATGACCGAACTGCACGCAAAAAGAGACCTGCAGTGAGACATCTTTGAACTTGCCTGACCGTTGGCGAAATTCCCTTTCAATTCTATAAACCCCGGTTCACCCGTTTCTTCCAGTACCGCCAGTCGAGGCGGATATTCCAGCGGTTCTGTTTCCAGTGCCGCATTACCGCCGTCACAATGGCCACACCGGCCCCAACGGCGGCGATGCCGCCGACGCCGACTATCAGCGGCTCCAGGGCGTGGAGGTAGTTTCCCGTGAAGAGAAACTGGGTGGCCCGAAAAAACCAGATCCCCGGGATCAGCGGCACAAAGCCGCCGACGATAAAGACGGTGACCGGGACGAGGTGGATGCGGGCGAGGACCTCGCTGGCGACGGCCACGGCGATGGCGCCCCAGAACATGCCGAGGATCAGTGTGTACCCCTTGGCGACCGTCAGATAGAGAATCGTGGCGCTGAGCATCCCCGTCAGTCCCGCCGAAACCACTGTCCGCGGGGGCGCCTGATTATAGACGCTGAAGAGGGCGGAAACGAAAAAACTGACGGCGATGATCGGTGACTGCGGCTCTACCGGTTCGGACAGGTACTGGGTGCCCACCAGAGCCAGCGTGATGCCCGCTCCGCCGAAGAGGGCCGCCGTGAGGCCGCTCGATTCCAAGCCCCGGATGGTGCCGGAGATCAGGTCGCCGGCGATGATGTCCCGGACCGAGTTGACCATATAAGCGCCGGGGATGGCAGACAGCAGCACACCGACAACGACAGGACCGATGTCGAAATTGACAGTCGTGCGCGCCGCCAGGACGAGGCCTGTACCGACAGCGCCGAGGAGCAATTCCCGCAGATAGTTGATGGCGACAACTTTCGTCCCGTCGACCAGCAAAAAGGCGAGAAAGGCCATCAGTAAGGCGAGGCCGCACTCGGTCCAGCCGCCGCCAAAGATAGCGGCGATGCCGGCGGCTGTGACGGCGCTGATGTACAACTTCACCAGCGGGGAGTAGAGGGGCGGGGTGTTTTCGATTTCTTTCAGCTCCGAAAAGGCTTGATCCAGTGAAATGTCCCTGCGGGCCACCTGGCGGGAAAGATGATTGATGGCCGCGATCCGGTCGAGATTGACTTGCCGCTTCGCTACGCGCCGGAAGAAGGTGCGCAGGTTCCCCTCGCCGTCGATGTAGCTGACGAAGACGCCTGCCGGGGTGACATAACTCTCCAGTTTGTCGACACCGAGGGCGTTCCCCATCTTCTGGACCGTATCTTGCACACGGTAGACCTCGGCGCTCGATTCGAGGAGCACGCGGCCGGCGTTGACGATGAACTCGATAGCGCCGTTGACAGGGCTGTTGGTGGCGCGGTTCATGATAGTATGTAGGGGACTGCTCATGGATGTCACCTCCGGCGCATAAGCCTGTTGTGCTGAATTCATTATAAGTCGGCACACAAGAAGCAACAACCTCAATCCAGAGGATGGGCCTTTCCATAACCTCCCCGCAGGCGATGACTGAAAGGCATTTTTGTGCAAGGAGATCGGAAACCTTTTGCCGAACGAATACAGGAAAAGCAGTTTTTACAAACCTGCCGATCCGAGACAGTAAAGGAGTTGTCCCTGTGACGCACGCATCCGTTGCTGCCCCAACCGACCGCCTCATGCTCAAAGACCTCAAACACGGCCAAGCTTTTCACGACCTCCTGGTTGTTCGCCGTTTTTCCCTGATGCCTTATCGCGATGCCGCCAAGGGGCATTACCTCACGGCCACCTTGGAAGATCGATCAGGCAAGGTGGAGGCGAGAGCCTGGGACAAGGGAGAGCAGTTCGCCCAGATCCTGAAGGAGGAGACGGTCTTTCGTATCCGCGGTCAGGCTACCGAATACCAGGGAGCCATCCAGTTGCATATCCACGGCATTGAACCGGTCGATAATCGGGAGATCGACTGGGGACGGTTCCTGCCCGTGACGCCCTTGGATCGCAACCAACTGGAAGCGAACCTGGACAGCGCCATCGCCGCTATCGCCAATCGCCACCTGCAAGCACTGCTGGTTCGCCTTTTCGCCGAAGGGGACATCCGCCGCGCCTACCTATGCGCCCCGGCGGCGATGACCCACCACCAGGCCTATATCGGCGGTCTCCTGGAGCACTCGCTCGGCGTCCGTGCGACAGCGCTCGGCCTCGCTGCCAGCGTGCCGGAAGCCGATCGGGACCTCCTGAGCGCCGGCGCCCTCGTCCACGATATTGGAAAAATCGAGGAGCTGCAGTATCAGAGCATCATCGGCTACACCGTCGCCGGCAACCTGCTCGGCCATATCGTCATCGGCATCAACCTGCTCGATCGGCAGATCCGCCAGTTGCCGGATTTTCCGGAAGAACTGCGCCTACGACTTCTGCACCTCATCGCCAGCCACCACGGCGAGTACGAGTGGCAATCGCCCAAGCGGCCCCAGACGGCAGAGGCTTTGATCCTCCATTACGCCGACCGCTTCGACGCCGACATGTTCAAGGTGCGCCAAGCCTTGGCCGAAGCGAAGGACGGCTGGTCTCCCTATTTAAAAGGTATGGAGCGCCGTTTCTACGCCGGCATCGCCGATACGAGCGCCGCCAAAAACAGCTTCGTATACAACACCGAGACGAGCAACCACTCTTCCGGCGAGAGGCGGCACCACAGGGGAGGAGGAGGGGAGCGCCCATGAGCCTGCGCTTCATCCTGGGACGGGCCGGGACAGGGAAGAGCCGCGCTTGTCTCGATGAGATCGCACAAGAACTGAAAGGGTCTCCCCAAGGTCCGCCGCTGCTGTTTCTCGTTCCCGAGCAAGCCACCTTCCAGACGGAGCGGGCGCTGGCCACCATGCCGGGATTGGGCGGCACGATCCGGGCGCAGGTCTTCAGCTTCCGCCGCCTCGCCTATCGGGTGCTCCAGGAGGTGGGCGGCAGCGCCCGCATCCCCATCGGCGATTTGGGCAAGCGCATGATCCTGCGTAACCTTCTGGAGAAGCACAAGGACGAACTGCGCCTTTTTCACCGTTCCGCCGGTCAGCCCGGCTTCGCCGACGCCCTTGCCGGCGCCTTGTCCGAGCTGAAACTGTACAACATCGACGCCACCAGCTTGGACCGCTGCCAGACCGAGGTGATCGAGCGCCAGGGCGCCGGACTGCTCGCTGATAAGCTCCACGACCTGGCACTCTTGTATGGCGCCTTGAAGACATTTCTGGAAGGTAAGTACACCGATCCCGACGATTATTTGCATCTGTTGGCCCAGCGCATCCCCGGCTCGGTCATGCTCCGCGATGCCGAAGTCTGGGTCGACGGCTTTGCCGGCTTTACCCCCCAGGAGTTGTCTGTCCTGGCGGCGCTCATGTCCGCCTGCCGCCGCGTCAACGTGGCGCTCTGCCTCGATCCGACCGAACTGGATGAACCTTGCGACCTTGACGATCCCTTTTTTCGCACCCGCGAGACTCAGGCCAAGTTGTTGCAGCTGGCCTTTGACCGAGGGATTGTCATCGAAAAAGCGCTCCATCTCGTCCCCGCTCCCGGCCAAAGCGCCCCGCGTTTTCAGCACCCCGAACTGCAGCACCTGGAGTCCTTTTATTTCCGCCGTCCTGCGCCGCCCTGGCTCGGTGGGACGCAAAGCCTCTTCGTCTGCGCCGCCGCCAACCGCCGCAGTGAAGTAGAAGGGGCAGCTCGGGAAATCATCCGCCTCTGCCGCGATCAGGGCTATCGCTGGCGCGACGTGGCGGTCCTCTTGCGCGACCTCGAATCCTACTATGATTCTATCGAGAGCGTCTTCAGCGATTTCGGCATCCCACTCTTCATAGACAGCAAGCGCCCGGCGCCCCACCATCCGCTGGTCGAACTGATCCGGTCGGCCTTGGAGGCGGTCCTGCGCGACTGGGCTTATGAGCCTGTGTTTCGCTACTTAAAAACCGACCTGGTCCCCCTTTCTCGAGGGGAGACAGACCGGTTGGAAAACTACGTGCTGGCTCACGGCATTCGGGGCCGGCGCTGGCGCGATCGGGAGCCCTGGCTTTTTCGCCGCCGCTTGACCCTGGGTGAAGACGCCTTGAGCGAATTCAGCGATCAGGAACTGGCCGAACTGGCCGAGATCAACGGCGCCCGAGACCGGGCCCGCGCCGCCTTGGCCTCTTTTCACAAAGCAGTCGTCGGCGCAAAAGCGGTGCGCCCGATCACGGCGGCCCTCTATCAACTGCTCGTGGACCTGAAGGCGCCTGAGCAGATTTCCTGCTGGATCGCTGAGGCGGAAGCGGCGGGACGGATCGAGGAGGCCCACGCCCACCGGCAGGTCTGGGCAGCCGTCATCGACCTCTTTGACCAGATCGTTGAGTCCTTGGGAGAGACGCCCCTGGATCTCGCCACCTATGCCGTCGTCATGGAAGCAGGCCTGGACAGCTTGAAGCTCAGCCTCATCCCGCCGGAACTCGACCAGGTCTTCGTCGGCAGCCTTGATCGCTCCCGCTGCCCGGGGATCCGGGCCGCCTTCGTCCTCGGTGTATCCGAAGGGGTGCTCCCGGCGCGGCCGAAAGACGACGGCATCTTCGACGACAAAGAGCGCGAGCGCATTTACGCCTTGACTGGCCTCGAACTGGCGCCAGGCAGCCGTCGCCGGCTTTTTGATGAAGAGTACCACATCTATGTGGCCCTCACCCGCGCCAGTGAACGCTGTTACCTCAGCTATCCTCTGGCCGATGCGGAAGGGCGGGCGCAACTGCCCTCTTCGGTGATCGCCCGGGTGCGGGAACTGTTCCCGCAAGTGACGGAACGGACCTGGCTGCTGGAGCCGGGCAGCTTGCCGACAGGCGCCGGCCTTTCAGGCAGCGCTTTTGCAGGGGCTGCAACGGCAGAAACTGCTGCCATGGCTCAAACCGCTTTGGCAGCCCGGACAACAAAAGAGGCAGCCATGAGCGCTGTTGAACGCGAACTGGCCGAGGAATATATCGTCCACCCCGCGCGCAGTCTCTCTTACCTGATCCCCTCCTTGCGGGAGGCCTTGGCCCGTCGTCCGGTGCCGCTCGTCTGGTGGGCGGTCTACTCTTGGCTCGCCGAACGGCCTGCATGGCGGGAGCTTTTGGCGCGGGTGCTTTCCGGTCTCTGGCATAAAAACCGCGAGCAGGACCTGCCGAAGCCCGTCAGTCGCCGCCTTTTCGGCGATCCCTTGCGGGCCAGCGTCTCCCGGATCGAGCGCTTTCTGGCCTGCCCCTTTTCCCATTTTATTTCCCATGGCCTTCGGCTGAAAGAACGGCGGATCTTCCGTCTCGCAGCGCCCGATCTGGGCGAGTTTTTCCATGCCGCCTTGAAGCAGTTCGGCGAGCGACTGCGCCGGGACCGGCTCGATTGGGGCGCTCTTCCCCGGGAGGAACTGTTCCGCCTCACCGGCGAGGTCGTGTCGGACTTGGCGCCGCAACTGCAAAACGAGATCCTGCTCAGCACCGCCCGTCACCGCTATCTGACCGGGCGGTTGCAGCAGACCTTGTCCAGGGCCGTCATCGTCCTTGGCGAACATGCCCGGCGCGGCCAATTTCGGCCTCTGGCCCTGGAGGTCGGCTTTGGACCGGAAGAGCTGCTGCCGCCGGTACAGGTGCCCCTGACGGGCGGACGATGGATGGACCTGGTGGGCCGCATCGACCGCATCGACGGCTTCTTCGTCGGTGACGCGTCCTGGCTGCGCGTCATCGACTACAAGTCCAACCGGGCCAATCTGAAATTGGCCGACATAGCCCACGGCCTGAAGTTGCAACTGCTCGCTTACCTTGACGTGGCGCTGCGCCACGGCAACCGGCTGTTGCAAGGATGCGCCCTTGGCGAGGACAGGCCGTCGTCACTGTCGGCTGCGACGGCCTGTCACCCCGGCGGGATGCTCTACTTCGGCATCTGCGATCCGCTCCTCTCGACAGGTGGCCCCTTGACAAGGGATGAGGCAGAACGGGCCATCCTCAAGGAAGCGAAGATGTGCGGCCATGTCCTCGCCGATCCGGCTGTGGTGGCCGCCATGGACGGTCAAACCCGGCAGGGCTATTCGCCGCTCATCCCGGTGGGCCTGAAAAAAGAAGGCGGCTTCTACAGCGCTTCCTCTGTCTTGACGATGGAACAGTTCGCCCTCCTGCGCCAATACCTGCAGAGCATCGTTGCCCGCGTTGGCGAGGCCATCCTGGATGGGTTGGTCTCCATCCGCCCCCACCGCCGCGACGATCGGCTTGCCTGCAGCTTTTGTCCTTATAAATCGGTCTGCCAGTTTGACCTGCTGCTGCAGGATAACGACTACCGCCTGCTCATTGACGACCCGCCGGAGAAGATCTGGGAAAAAATTGCCGCCGGTCCCAAGGCTATTTTTGAAGGGGTGATCCGATGAACCGCGAAGCCCTGTGCCACGACGACCCCATAGGCCATGACAGGCTGCGCCCCGATTCGATACCTCGCGATCCCAAATGGACTGACGAACAGTGGCAGGCCATCACCGCCCGCAATAGCGATATCCTCGTGGCGGCGGCAGCCGGCGCCGGCAAGACGGCCGTCCTCGTGGAACGGCTCATCGGCATCATCAAAGAAGGCGTCGATGTGGACCGATTGCTCGTCGTCACCTTCACCAACGCGGCGGCGGCGGAGATGCGCGAACGCATCCGGACAGCCTTGACGAAGGAGTTGGCCCGCCATCCCCACCAGACCTGGCTGCGGCAGCAACTGGTCCTGCTCAACCGGGCCACCATCACGACACTGCACTCCTTTTGCCTTGACCTGGTCCGCAAGTACTATTACCGCCTCGACCTCGATCCGGCCTTCCGTGTCGCCGACGAGACGGAGATCGCCCTGCTCCGCCAGGACGTGCTCGACGAAGTCTTCGAGCGCTTTTACGAGCGCGCCGGAGCAAAAGAGGGGACGGAGTCGAAGGGTGAGTACTTCACCGCCCTGGTCGACGCTTATGGCGGGGACCGCGACGACAGCCCTTTGCAGGATATCGTCCTCCAACTTTATGAAAAAGCGCTCAGCCAACCCTGGCCGGAACAGTGGCTTCAAGACATCCTCGGCAAATTTCAAGAGGCCGGTGACACCATTGCTGAACAAACCTTGCCCGGTGAACTGCCGGCTTGGGAAGCCCTGCCCTGGTTCGCCGCCTTGCGCGAGGAGATGTCGATCGACTTGGCCGAGGTCGAGAGTCTCCTCGTCCGGGCGCTGTCCCTTTGTCGGCAGCCCGGCGGGCCGGCGGCCTATGGCGACGCCGTCACGGCCGATCTGCAACTGACCCAGGACCTGCATCTGGCCGCCGGGCGTTCCTGGACGCAACTGCACGAGTGTTTTCAGGCCCTTTCTTTCACGCGTGTCAAGGCTGTTCGCGGTCCTGTCGACGAATCCCTAAAAAAAGAAGTCAGCCGCCTGCGCTACCAGGCCAAAAAAAAGCTTACGGACCTGCAGAAAAAGTATTTCCTCCGGACGCCTCACGATCTGGTCAGTGATCTGACACAGGTGCTGCCGCTGATGGCAACCCTTGTCGATGTGGTCCTGGCCTTCGACCGCGCCTTCCAGGCAGCGAAACGGGAAAAAAGGCTCGTCGATTTCAACGACCTGGAGCATTTCTGCCTGCGCCTGCTGCTCGACGAGTCGGCAAGTCCCGGCGTCCCGGTCCCGTCGTCGCTGGCACTGGAACTGAAGGAACACTTCGCCGAGGTCCTCACAGACGAGTATCAGGATACGAACACCGTCCAGGAGACGATCCTGACCCTTCTGTCGCGGAACAACCGCTTTATGGTCGGCGACGTCAAGCAGAGCATCTATCGCTTCCGCCTCGCCGAACCGAATCTGTTCCTGGAAAAGTATCGGTCTTTTTCGCCCTACGACACGCCTGGTCCGGTTAATTCTGACCATGGGGCCCCCGACCATGCCTTTTCCGGTCAGGGCGCTTCTGTCCCAGGCGCCCGCATCGACCTGGCGAAGAACTTTCGCAGCCGCCGCAATGTCCTGTCGGCAGTCAATGACCTCTTTCGCCGGATCATGACCCCTCGCGCCGGCGAGATGGCCTATGATCGGCAGGCTGAACTCGTCTACGGCGCCGCTTTTCCCGAACTGCCCGGCCGATCTGGCGATCCCGTCATTGAACTGTGGCTGCTGCAGCGGCAGCCTGACGCGGATGGCTCTGAAGAGAGCATTGAAACACAACAGAATGCGAATGAGACAAAGGGCGCCATCGACGGCGATCACAAAAACATAGCGAAAGCAGGCGAGAGTCCGGCCCAAAATACTGCTGACGTTGCCGGAGAGAGCCCTTCTGACGATGCCGGCGAAGACGCCGGGCAGCCGACCGGTGGGGAAGAGGAGTTGCTGCTTCTCGAAACCGCCCAGTATGAGGCCCGGCTGGCGGCCCGGCGCATCGAGGAACTGATGAAATCAGCCATGCCGGTCTACGATCGGGAACAGGGCGGCTACCGGCCTGTCTGTTACCGTGACATCGTCATCCTGATGCGCAGCACGAAGGGGCGGGCGGACATCTTCTTAGAGGAGTTTCGCGCTGCCGCCATTCCCGCCTACGCCGATACCGGTGCCGGTTACTTCGAAGCTACTGAGGTTTCCATCCTGCTTTCGCTGCTGCGGGTCATTGACAACCCCTGCCAGGATATTCCCCTGGCTGCTGTCTTGCGTTCGCCCATCTTCCGCTTTACCGGAGAAGATTTGGCTCGCATCCGCTTGGCTGAGCCGCGGAAGACCTTCTTCGATGCCATCGAGGCCTTCATCGGGCAGGCGGAAGCCGCAGCCCGGGACACGTTTACCCCCATCGATCCCGTCGCCATCCGCCTTCGCGAATTTCTGCGTCAGATAGACGCCTGGCGGACGCTGGCCCGCCGCGATTCCCTGGCCAAATTGATTGCCACCATCTATCGGGAGACCGGTTTTTACGACTACGCCGGCGCCATGCCCGGCGGGGGGCAGCGGCAGGCCAACCTGCGCGCCCTCTACGATCGGGCGCGCCAGTATGAGGCCACCACTTTGCGAGGGCTCTTTCGTTTCCTGCGCTTCATCGAACGGCTTCAGGATCAGGGCGGTGATCTCGGAACCGCCCGGACGCTCGGGGAGAAAGAAGACGTCGTCCGCATCATGAGCATCCACAAGAGCAAGGGCCTCGAATTTCCCGTCGTCTTTGTCGCCGGTCTGGGCAGCCAGTTCAACCTCCAGGATCTGCGCCGGGACTTGTTGATCCACAAAAATCTCGGCCTCGGTCCCGTCGTCGTCGATACGCAACTGCGCTACCGTTATCCCACTGTCGCCAAACTGGCTATTCAGCGCCGCCTCCACCGGGAGACGCTCGCCGAGGAGATGCGCATCCTCTACGTAGCCCTGACCCGGGCCAAGGAAAAGCTGATCCTCCTGGGAACTGTCCGCGAAGTCGCCAAGTCGGCTCAGCAGTGGCTGCACGACGCCGAAGGGATCCCCGTTGCCGCAGCCCTTCCCGACGAGGTGCTGTTGCGGGCCAAGTGCTACCTCGACTGGATCGGCCCCGCCTTGGTTGGACATCCGGACGGACAAGAGATTCGGCGCTGGGCAGAGGGCGCGCCGGCGTTAGGGGCGACTTTGCCGGAGAACAACCTGACGATGACGAAAAACGAGACGATGACTGAACAGGAGCGGATAGACGGAAGCTCCCGGTGGCGGCTCTTCTACGCGGCGAAAAAAGAGTTGATCGGACTTCGTAAAGAAACAGGCTCGGAAACCCCTTTCAACCCGGTTTGGCTCGAAAAACTGCGGCGCCTTGAACCAATCATCCCGACGGACCTTGTCGATGCGTCGCTGTCCTGGTCCTATCCTTACACCGGCCTATCGGGAATCGCGGCCAAAGTGGCTGTAAGCCGCATCAAGAAACAATTCGTCTGGCACTCCCCAGAAACACCACCCTCCTCAGAAACGCCACCCTCCCTAGAAATACCACCCTCCCTAGAAACGCCACCCTCCCTAGAAACCCAAACCCCTTCACCTGATGCCCTCGTCGACCTTCGCCCCCGTTTTCTGCAACAAGATCGGCGCCTGACGGCAACGGAGCGGGGTTCTGCCGTTCACCTCTTTTTGCAACACCTCGACCTTGCCGGAGAGATATCTCAAGCAGGGATTGCCGGGCAGGCCGACCGGCTCGTCAAGTTGGAATTGCTGTCCCTTGAACAGCGGCAGGCCCTCAACGAAGAGGAGATCCTGCGTTTTCTAGAGAGCCCGCTCGGGCATCGCCTGCGCAAGGCAAAACAAGTCATGCGGGAGGTCCCCTTTACGCTGGCCTTGCCGGCGGCGGAAATCTATCCGGAAAAAAGGGCAGAGGGGGAGTCTGTCATCATCCAAGGGGTCATCGACTGCCTTTTTGAGGAAGATGACGGGTGGCTGTTGCTGGACTACAAGACGGACCGCTGTCCCGTCGGCATGGACAGGGAAAGGTGGCTGCAACAACTTCGCGATTCCTATCTTGGTCAGGTGAACCTCTATCATCGGGCTGTCGAATCGGTGCTGAAAGTGAAAGTAAAAGGCCGTTGCCTATTCCTGCTGTCTATTGGACGTGAGATGGCGCTGTAAAGAAAAAGGCCCCAAGCCAAGCGAGTTTCCTTACCCGGTCAAAGGTTCCGTGAAGGCGTCCCGCGTTAACTGGAAGCGAAACGAGTTGACAAGATTGATGCCGCCGTGCCACCATACAATCAGGTATCCTACCAACTCGCCGGGAAACAATGCGATCATGAAGGAGGCGCAAGGTCATATATTTATGGAGGAATTGCTTATCGGCCAGAAGGCGCCCGATTTCGAACTGCCCGCTTCCAACGGGAAGACAGTGCGCCTGAGCCAGTATGCCGGGAACGCTGTGGTGCTTTATTTCTATCCCAAAGACAATACGGCGGGATGTACCCTGGAAGCCCGAGAGTTTCGCGATCTGTACGACCAATTCGTCCAAAAGAAGGCCGTCATTCTCGGCGTCAGCCGCGACAGCGTCCAATCGCACGAGCGCTTTGCGGCCAAACAGGGGTTGCCTTTCCTGCTGCTCAGCGACAGGGATGGCGCTGTGTGCAACGCTTACCAGGTGCTCAAAGAAAAGACGCTCTACGGCAAAAAGTCTATCGGTATCGAGCGGTCAACCTTCATCATCGACCCGGAGGGAAATATTCAGCAGATCTATCGCAAGGTCAAGTCGGCGGGCCATGCCGCCGCAGTGCTCCAGGCGTTGCAGCAACGCTGATTTTTGCGGGGGGGGGGCTATCGAGGACGGTCTTTGCCTGCCCAGGGGAGCCTGGGGAGTGCTTCTGAATCGGGCAAGCGGGGGGCGAAACCATGGGCTTGCACCGGGGAAAGGTGTATAGCATGCTGGAACAGGCAAAAGAGCAGGAACGCAAGGTGTATATCTTTTTTGCCGACGGCACCGTCAAACGGTTCCGGATCGTAGATGTGACGCCGCCGATCGCCTATGGGATTCGGGACGACATTGCCGACTCGACGACACAATCCATTCCGATCACAAAAGTCACCGCTGTGGAGTGGGCATGAATCATATCGAAAGGTGTCGACGGAAAAGACAAAAAACGGTCAAAAATGGCCAAATACAGGCAAATTGGCCTGTATACAGTATATGAAGCTATGTATTCTTGCCTTTGCTTGAAGTTATGCTAAAATATAATAGTCTTTACCAAACAGAAAGAAAAAATACTTTAGAGGGGTGAGGGTGTTGAACAACCGGCAAATTACCATCGTCGACACTACGTTGCGTGACGGTGAACAGACAGCAGGCGTAGTTTTCGCAAACAAAGAAAAAATCCGTATCGCCAAGATGCTGGATGAAATCGGGGTTCACCAGATCGAGGCGGGTATTCCCGTCATGGGCGGTGACGAGAAAGAAACGATCGCCAAGATTTGCAAGATGGGCCTGAAGGCCAGCATCATGGGTTGGAACCGCGCCGTCATCTCTGACATCCAGCACTCCATCGACTGCGGCTGTGACGCTGTCGCCATCTCCATCTCCACTTCCGACATTCACATCCAACATAAGTTGCGCACCTCCCGCGAATGGGTCCTCGAATCGATGATGAAGGCCGTAGACTTCGCCAAGTCCCAAGGCTTGTACGTCTCCATCAACGCGGAAGACGCTTCCCGTTCTGATATTGAGTTTTTGATCCAGTTTGCCACGGAAGCCAAAAAGCTGGGCGCCAACCGCCTGCGCTACTGCGACACCGTCGGCATTATGGAGCCTTTCACGATCTATGAACACATCAAGCGGCTGCGCGAAGCCGTCGATATCGACATTGAAATGCACACCCACGACGACTTTGGCATGGCCACGGCCAACGCTATCGCCGGTGTCCGCGCCGGCGCCACCCATATCGGCGTGACCGTCAACGGCCTTGGTGAGCGGGCCGGCAACGCCGCCCTGGAAGAAGTCGTCATGGCGCTCAAATACTGCGACAACATCGACCTTGGCTTCAAGTCGGAAAAATTCCGCGAGCTCTGCGAATACGTTTCCAAAGCCTCCGGCCGTTTCCTGCCCACCTGGAAGTCCATCGTCGGCAGCAACATGTTCGCCCACGAGTCCGGCATCCACGGCGACGGCGTCTTGAAAAACCCCAAGACCTATGAAGTCATCTCCCCTGAAGAAGTGGGCCTTACCCGTCAGATCGTCATCGGCAAACACTCCGGCACCGCCTCGATCAAGGCCAAGTTTCGCGAATTCGAGATCGACATGACCGAGGTGCAGGCCGCCGAAGTGCTGGCTCGCGTCCGCGAGACGGCTGTCGAACTCAAGCGCCCCCTCTTCGACAAGGAACTCATGTTCATTTACGAAGAGCTCTACGGGTATCCCGAACACTGAGCCGCCCCTGCACCGGCATGATTTGTTGGCCTGCCGGGACGGCCTCCGGAAGCAATAGGATGAGTAAAAAAACGGTTCCGCGCGTATTTTTTGCGCCGGAGCCGTTTTTTTCGCTGGAAATTTTACCGGAGCCTCTATTCCTGAAATGATTTCCGCTGCTGAAAGGCTTTCCCCGGCAGGGCCGTTCATAGGGGTACGGATCGCGCCGCATACTAGGAAAGGCCAGAGGTCCCCCAACGCCGAGTACAATGGAGGTGATGGAGTGCATTTCTGCTTTCACGACTCCGCCCACAACTGGGACAACAACAACGGCCTTAACTGGACCATACAGGTGCACAACGGCTAGGGGCCACTCCGGCCCCCGGCCTCCGTTTAATGGGAGGTATTTTTTTGCGCATCTTGATGCTATCTTGGGAATATCCGCCCCGCGTCGTCGGCGGTCTGGCGCCCCATGTCCACGGTCTGGCAGGTGCGCTGACAGAGCGGGGCCATGAGGTCCATGTGATCACCCAGGGTGGCGATGGGCTGCCGGAAACGGAGCGGGATCGGGGCGTCACCGTTCACCGCATCCACCCTTATTCTTTATGGTCTCTCGATTTTGCCGGCGACATCCATCACCTGAACTTCGCCTTTTTGGAAAAAGCGCTGGCCGTCGCCAGCGAATACGGCGACTTTGACATCGTCCACGCCCATGACTGGCTTGTCGCTTATGCGGGACGGGCGCTCAAGCACGGTTGGCAAAAGCCGCTCATCGCCACCATTCATGCCACTGAATGGGGACGCCACAACGGGCTGCATAACGACCTGCAGCGCTACATCAGCCAGGTTGAGTGGTGGCTGGGCTATGAGGCATGGCGGGTGATCGTTTGCAGCCAACATATGGAGCGCGAACTGGGTCGGATCTTTCAGATGCCCGGCGACAAGATCGCCGTCATCCCCAATGGCGTCCATCCCGACGACTTTTCCGCCGACAAGGCGCAGGGATTCCGCCGCAGCGACTACGCTGCTGATCATGAACGGATCATCTTCTATGTAGGCCGCCTCGTCTGGGAGAAAGGGGTTCAGGTCCTCGTCGAGGCGCTGCCTCAGATCCTCCGCCGCCATCCCGTCAAACTGGTCATCGGCGGAACCGGTGCGCAGATGAGCTATCTAAAGCATCTAGCCAATCGTTGCGGCGTTGGCGACAAGGTCCATTTTGCCGGCTATGTCCATGGCGCCACTAAGGTGGGTCTCCTCCGCGCCGCCGATGTGGCTGTGTTTCCAAGTCTCTATGAGCCTTTCGGCATTGTCGCCCTGGAGGGGATGGCCGCAGAAACGCCAGTGGTCGTCTCCGATACGGGCGGTTTGTCCGAAATCGTCCGGCACCGGCAAAATGGGCTGAAGGCGTTGACGGGCAATGTCAATTCCCTGGCCGAACAGATCATCACCGCCCTCGATGACGAGTTGCTCGTCAAGGCGATGACGAGGCAGGCCGCCCGAGAGGTGCGGGAAGTCTATTCCTGGTCAGCCATCGCGGATCGGACGCTCCAGGTCTATAAGACGGTCAAGACTGAAGCGGCGATGGCGATAAAGCGCGGTCCTGTCTCCCTCTTGCGCTTTCGAGGGTTGGGCCAACTGCTGCAGGCAGGCGGAAAACATTAAGCAGCCTTAGCAGGAGTAGCGGATCTCGACTGGCCGGTGGGGGAGGCTGGTCAGGATTGCCGGCAACTCCGTCCAACCGTCAGGGGTGGCATGCACGGCATACCACCCCTGCGCAGGTTCGACGGCGACAACGTTGATCAGGTGGGTGTAGCCTTCAAGCAGCCGCAACCCCAGGCCGGAGGCCTGCCCGTCGGCGAAGCGAATAAAGGCCACCCGTTCCATCGTCGAGACCTCCTCGATCCAATGGGTGAGGCGGCGGTTTCCTTTGTAGCGGTTCATTGAAGATAAAACCCCTTCCGGGCAAACAGGCGTTGTATGTTTCGGCAAAAGGTAGAATGGGGCATGAACAAAGTATAACGGCAATCAACTCAGGATAAAAGGGCCACAAGCATCTGGAGGACGCCTCGCCGCAGTGCAGTAACATTGGATTTTTTTATGTACGGCCGCCCGCAACACCAACTACGTCGCACCCGCACTGATGCAGCTTACAGTAACACTGCATTTTTTATGTATGGCCGCCCGCAACACCAACTACGTCGCACCCGCACCGATGCAGCTTACAGTAACACTGTGTTTTTTTATGTATGGCCGCCCGCAACAGCCTCTTTTTCCGGGAATGCGGGGCGGCTTTTTGTTTCAGTGCGCCGGCGATCCTGTCCCAGCGTAGGCGCGGTAGTCGATGCGCGGGAAGATGGGACTTCGTTCCTCCAGGTCGGCGATGATCGATTCCTTCAGAGCCCTCTTGCCGCGGAGCATCTCATAGAGGAGCGAACAATTGTTGAGGTGATAGACAGAGCGGTTGACGGCGTAACGGACAGCCGTGTCCGTTTTCATGATAAAAGCCCAGTCGCTGCTCTGGGCCAGCAGCAGTTCCCTCGCCATTTGGTTGAGGGCGCGCCGGGGTAGCGCCTCCGGAAAGGGTTGTTCCTGCGCCAGGCGGATCATCCGTTCGGCTGCCCGGTGCAGGTGGCGGTAGAGCCAATGGTTGCTGTTTTCCAGCCAGACCTCATGGTAGCCGGCGTCGCCCCAGCTGGACTCGTTGGGCATGGCTGGTTGGATGAGCGGGTTCTCGTCCAGGTAGCGCGTCGGCGTGATGAAGGCGATCTCGGGGTTCACCTGTCCCTGCTGGCGGATCACCTGGTCGAGGAAGCGTGGTCCCTCATACCACCAGTGGCCAAACAACTCGGCGTCATAGGGGCAGACGATCAAGGGCGTTCGTTCCGGCATCAGGCTGTTTAGCCACTCTAACTGGCGGGAGCGGTTAAAGAGGAAGTTTCTCGCATGGAGGGCCGCCTTCGCCTCCGCCCAAGCAGGCACGTAGGGCGCTTTGTGGCTGCCCTCCCGGTCGGTGATGCGGTGGTACTTAAAACCTGTGTGCAACCGGATCCCCTCAGGGTGGATGAAGGGGCGCACATACTCGAAATCCAAGTCGTAGCCGATATCGCGGTAGTACTCGCGGTAGTCGCCGTCGCCGGGGTAGCCCTCGTCCTTGCTCCAGACCTGTTTCGACGATTCCACGTCGCGTCCGAAGGCGGCCACGCCGGCAGGTGTCATCAGCGGGGCGTAGAGGCCGTAACGCGGCCTGGGGGTGGCATAGAGGATTCCGTGGGCGTCAGTGATGAAATAGCGAAGATGAAAGTCGGCAAGGATTTTTTCTAAACCCGGGTGGAAGGCGCATTCGGACAGCCAGATCCCCGGCGGCGAGCGGTGAAAAAAGTCTTGATAGGTTTCGACGGCGACAGCGATTTGCGCCCGTTCGGCGACGGGATGGGGGCGCATCAGCGGCAGGTAGCCGTGGGTGGCCGGGCAGGGGATGATCTCGAGGATCCCGGCGTCCATCAGTCTGCGGAAGGCGCCGACCAGATCGCGCCCGTACCGGTCATTGAAGGTAGACAGGGCGTCGTTGAAGCAGTCCCGGTACATCCGGGCCAGGGGCGCGAAGGCCGGGTCATCGTGGGTGCGTTCGATCTCCAACTCCGCCAGCAGGGTCAGTTTCGAGACATGTTTGGCGTAGCGCTCCTGTAAAAGCGGGTCAGCCAACATGGTGAGCAGCGTAGGGCTCATGGTCAAGGTGATCGCGACAGGCAGGCGGTCACGCTGCCAGCCTTCGAAGACGGAGAGCAGCGGCAGGTAGCATTCGGTGATGGCCTCGAATAGCCAGCGCTCTTCCAGGTAGTCTTCTCGGTCGAAATGGCGGACGAAGGGAAGATGAGCATGCAGCACAAAGGCGATCCAACCTTTAGTCATGGGCGGTGCCTCCAGTCATCAGTGCTTTGGCAGGGATGAGCGCCGACGGGCGACGTCGCCATGACCAGGGGGACCGCCTGGCCTGCAAGTTCCGGGATGGGCGGCCAGTTTGGGTCGATGACGGGAGAGGGTGAAGCTGCAGGCGTTTCGATCGCATCAGAGAGCAGCAAGATGACAAAGCGATCCGGCAAGAGGCGTCCTACAGCCAAACGGTAGCGGTGGGCCGGCAAGACGCCCTGGATGAACCAGTGATCGGCGTGGTCAGGTATGTTGATCTCCAAAAAAGGCGCCTCTTCCAGTTCCGCTGTCTCGGTGATGTCGTAGAGGCGGATCTGGCGCGGCGCCGTCCGCCATTCTTCCGGGTGGTAAACGGAAGCTGCCGCCGCTTCCCGCTCACCTGAGATCTCCCAGTAGGTGTAGAGGGAGTAGGGGGAGCGGGGGAGCAGGCTGATGGTATCCTCGTCAACGCGATGCTGCAAGGGCGGCAGGTCAGCGTCGAAGCGCTTGGGGATTGGAAGAGGGCTCAGTTCACCGGCATACTCTTCATATATCTTTTTTACAGGCAAGGGCGAACGACGGCTCTGGCGCTGGAACCAGGAGTAGACGAGTGTAAAAGTGATAGCGATCATCAGCAGCGCAAGCGCGAACAGGCCGATATTAAGCCAAGGCAGCAAGGCAGAGCACCTCCTCAGGGCTGATTGCTCCCCTAGTATTCCCGCCTCCCCGCTCCCTATTTAAATGAGTCGGCAGGGATTTTTCCCCGTCATCCCGAAAAGAATGAACAGGTCTGCGGCAAAGCAGTCCAGGTCGGCGAAGCGACTTAGATTCTGTGGCGAAGCGGCTTAGGTGCGACGAAGCGGCTGCGGCCTGCGACGAAGTGGCTGCGGCCTGCGACGAAGTGGCTGCGGCCTGCGACGGAGCGGCTGCGGCCTGCGACGGAGCGGCTGCGGCCTGCGACGAAGCGGCTGCGGCCTGCGACGAAGTAGCTGCGGCCTGCGACGGAGCGGCAGGTCTGCGCGAAAGCGGCGGAGGTCTTCGGTCGAAGCTGCAAGGAGAGCGAAATGGCCGAGTGGAATGTGTTAAAAAGTATGGGCGCCGGGGCGATCATGCTGGGACTGGCCTTCGGAGGGAGCGCCTGGTTTCGTCGCAAGGGGATGGTACGGCCGGGAAGCGGGTTATTGCTGCCCTGGGGCTGGGAGGCTGGTTTCCGCCAGGATATTTTACAAGGCCTTCGCCAAGGCGTTTTTGTTTTTTTCCTCGTTTCCCTGCTGGGTGGGCTGATCAGTCGCTTTTTCCCGGCTCCACCCCATCCGGTGGAGCAGTTATTACAGGGAACGGGGACTGGCCTTGAAAGGGGGATAGCCGCCGGCGCGGGCATTGGATCGAGACTTGGACCCGATGGCGAACCGGCGCTGTCGACGTGGTTGCTGCTCCTGTTTGCCGCCGCGGTCTTCGCACCGGTAGCGGAAGAGAGTTTTTTTCGCGGCTTTTTTCTGCCAGCCTTGGCCCGGCGGTGGGGATGGACGAAGGCGATCCATGGGACGGCGTTCGTCTTTGCGGCCATGCATGGTGATCCATACCGCTTCCTGCCTCTGTACGTTGCCGGTTATTGGCTTGGACTTGTCGTTTCGCGGGAAGGGACCATCCTCCCGGCGATCGTCGCCCATGCCGTTTGGAATCTGATCGGCCTTGGTTTTATCTACCTGGGCCTGTTATATATGGGGTGGATTGGATGAATCGCGTTCTGGCGATCGTGGGTGGACTTATCGCCCTTTTTGCGGCCGTTTTTGCCGGGATATATTTCGGCTTGGGCTATCTGGAAAAAGAGGGCATCGAACTGGTGGACAGGCCCTTGCATTATGACTATGTCCTTAAAAACGGCACCATCGTCGACGGGACAGGCAAGAAAAGCTATCAGGCTGACATCGGGATCAAAAAAGGGAAGATCGCCTTCATCGGCATCATCCAGCCGCCGGCGAAGGTGAAGGTCATCGACGCATCGGGCCTGCTCATCCTGCCCGGATTTGTGGACCTCCATTCGCGGCTGGACGGCACGTTGGATGGCCCGGACGCTTTCGACGGCCTGATCAAACAGGGAATCACCACCATCTTGTCGGGTTACGGCGAAATCGCCCAGGATGACGTGACACTGCACCTGAAGCAGGCGTCCAAGTCTGGTCTGCCCGTCAATTACGCCCTCTTGGCCGGCCACCAGGGCCTGTTTAAACTGCTCAAAGCCGAGGAGAACACCGATGCAGTCATGGCCGAAGAGCCGCCCCTGGAGTTCGGCCAGATTCCGCCCCCGCCGCCGCCGGTGACGGAGAAGCCCAAACCGGCAGTGGAGGATCTGGTTCTTGAATTGCAGACATCTCTGGAGCAGGGCGCCTTCGGTCTTTCTATCGATTTTGATGACGAATTGGGACGGCAATTGACCTTTGACGAGATTCGCCAGTTGGCCAAAGCCTTGGAAGAAAGGGGCGCCATCTTGTCTTTGACCTTACCGGCCACCTCTGCTGATCCGGCGGTCCTCCTCAAGCGGGTCATCGACCTGCACCGGGAGACGAAGGTGCGCATTTTGATGGCGCCGTGGGGGTATCTCGGTAATGCCCCGGACGCCCGCATCGCCGACATGGAACAGGATCTGCAGGCAGGCTACTTGTCATCGCGAAACATCTATACCACCCTCTACCCGAGCAACCGCCAACCGGCCGGCGTCCGTCAGACGTTGCAGCGAGCCGTCGCTCTCTATCCACCGGAGATGATCGAGATCGCAGAGGCGGGAGGTCAGAACTCGCCCACGGTGGTGGGAAAAACCTTACAGGAGATCGCTCAGGAGCGGGGAATTGCGCCGGCGGAAGCGGCCCGGCAGATGTCCTCTGCAGGCCTTGTCCGGATCATCCTGCGCACGACCACCTTGGAACGGATCGACCGCCTCGCCGGCGCGCCTTTCGTCGCACTGACCGTCGACTCGGGCATGGGCAGTGCCGCCCAGTACAGCCCCGACGCCCTGAAGGAGTTTCTGGGCCGCACTGTGCGCGACCAGAACAAGATTTCTTGGGAAGAGGCGGCTCTGAAACTGTCAGGTCGTCCCAGTGCCCTCCTGGGCATCGAAGACCGGGGAACTGTGGAAAAGGGCAAGTGGGCCGATCTGGTGCTCATCGACCCGAAACTGCTGCCACCCAGCACGGAGAAGAAGAATGGCATCCGTTACGTCTTTGTCAATGGTGCCTTGGCCTTCTCCAAAGGCAAGATTTTGCAAGAGGGACAGGGAAAGGGACAACTGTTGCGCTTTAAGAGCAAGCCGCTCATGCCCGAACCGGCGCCGGCGAAAGCGCCGCCCGTGCCCGGACCGACGGAAGAGGAAGAAGAGGAAGAATGATCGTTTTTGTAGGGGAGACGGTGAAGACCGGCTTCTCGCTGTCAGCGTACCTCCAACGGTTCGATACATCGCTCAGGTGTCTGTTGGGACAGCGGGCAGAAGTAACGCTCTTGGTCACATACGAAGTAGGAGCAAAAGGGCTTGAAGACGGTGAGACGACCGCCGTCTTCTAAGATGTCTAGCCGATCCAATCGATCCGAGCGGTTCAGTCGATCCGAGCGGTTCAGTTGATCCGAGTGGTTCAATTGAACCGAGTAATCCAATTGATCCGAGTGCTCGGCGCGGCTCCAACGATTCTTGCCTTTTATGTGCTCGCTATGCTTGAAGCCTTCGAGCTGCCCTTCCGTCTTAAAACGGTAGAGGATCGTCGATTGGACCGTCATCTCCGGAAAGGGACGGGAGTGGTATCCCACCCCCTCTTTGCGCAGTTCGAATTCGATTTGGATGGGATGTTTTTCACCTGACGGGAAAATGTAGAGGATGGCGGGAAAGGATGAAGCACAGGATTCAGCACCGGCGCCGGTCTGTACAACAGCATCGGTACCCCTGCTGGCGCGGTCGCAGGAGGCAAGCCGCCCCAGCGGGATCTCGACGTTCCGCTGCAAGGGAACGGGTTTTCCTGTGATGGGATCAGGCGGAAAAGTGAGGCGCAGTTCCCCCCAGGCCAGCCAATCTCGGGTAGGGCAGTGGAGAAGATAATAGAAGTCATCGAAGGAAAGTTCCTGCTTCAACCGCAGTTCGCCGTCACCGGTCATGACCAGGGCGAAACGGGCCTGTTGGAGCATCGATTTGACGGACACGTTCACATAACGCGACAAGTAGGAGACGCTGCGCAACCGCTCCGGCGGCGGAATGATCGGATTGAAGAGCGGATTGCCCGTCGGGTTGATCGTTTGTTGGAGCAGGCGGCGGAATAGAATGATGTTGCCGCCGATCAGGACAAGGAGGAGCCCCTGGAACCAGAAGAGCGGGCGGATCGGCCTGTCGATGGCCAAAAAGAGCACCCACAGCCAGATCAGGGCGATCAGCAGGAGGGTGAAGTCGAGGTAGAAGAGGATCGTTCGGCCCGGCCTGTCCGGGAAAAGGTAGTGGACTTGGTACTTGCGGACCAGGTTGACCATGGGCGCGGCCAGGTTTTTGTTCTCCTGGTACGGCAGTTCGAGAAACTCTTCGAGGATGTCCTGCAACCGTTCGATTCGCCGCTGCACGACGAGGGAGACGAAAATTCCTGTAGAACCGAGCAGCGTGAGCAGGCCGCCAGTGACCGACCAAAGCAGAGACAAAAACAGTTCGGCGGTGAACATGGCAGACCTCCCCTGTTTTTTTGTTATGTATTCCCCGCTGTGCATAGAAAAAATCGGAAAGCCGATGGTTCCGGTTTTTCGCATCCCACGAAGCAGGCATGATTCCAGCGTGTGAACATGTAACCCCAGCGCAAAACAGACTGCCTTACAGTAAAAGGCTCAAGATGTGTTAGGAGGGTCTCCCCATGCGACCCGGCGATATCGATACCTTTTCCATAGAACGGATGACCTTGCAAGGCGAGGGCGTGGCCCGCCCCGGCGGGATGGCTCTGTTTATCCCGGAGTGCATGCCTGGTGAGCGGGTGAAGGCCCGTATCACCCAGGTGAAAAAGAATTTTGCCCGCGCCGAACTGCTGGAGGTGCTCGAAGCGGCGCCGGAGCGGGTGGAACCGCCCTGCCGCGTCTTTTCGCGTTGTGGCGGCTGTCAGCTCCAGATGATAGACTACCCCGCACAATGCCGCGTGAAGACGGAAGGGGTCCGGGACGCATTACGGCGGTTGGGCCGCCTGGAGAACGTACCCGTTGGCGAGATCGTCGGCGCGGCAAACCCCTGGCGGTACCGCAACCGGGTGCAGATGCACCTGCGCCGGGAAGCCGGAGCGCCGGGAAAGCCGCTGCAAATGGGCTACTACCGCCTGTCTAGCCATGAACTCGTGGAAAACGACGAATGCCCTCTTCTGCCGGAGAGCTTTCCGCCGGTGCTGAAAGCACTGCGACGGCATTTGCCCGAAATCGACCCGGCAGGTGAACTGCCGATCCGCCATGTGGTCCTGAAAACAACAACCCCGCTTGAAAGAGCGGGGGAGATGATGTTGATCCTCGTCTTTTCCGCATGGCGCTCTGCCTGGCGCAAGGCCGTGGGAGATTTGGCGAAGCGGCTGATGGGGGAAGGAGCCACAGGGGAAGGAGCCACAGGGGAAGGAGCCACAGGGGAAGGAGCCACAGGGGAAGGAGCCACAGGGGAAGGACTCACGGGGGAACGATACAACCTGGTTTCTCTTTACGTAAACGTGAACGAAAAAAAAGAGGGAGAGGTTCTCGGCCCCGACTACCCTTTCCATGTGAGCAAGCCGGGCAAAGAGCGGCTCACTGACTATCTGCCTGGTGGTTTGCAGATCGAAGTCGGCCCCGCCAGCTTCACCCAGGTAAATCCCAGGCAGACAGAGATACTCTATCAGTTGACGAAGGAAGTCTGCGGCCTCACCGGACGGGAGACAATCATTGACGCTTATTGCGGCGCTGGCACTATCAGCCTCTTCCTGGCCCGCGACTGTGCCCGCGTCATCGGCATCGAAGAGGTCCCTATGGCGGTCGAAGATGCCCAAAAAAATGCCGAGCAAAATGGCATCACCAACGTTGAGTTTCTGACCGGCAAGGTAGAAGACCTGCTACCGTCGCTGCTCGAACGGGCATGTGTTCCCGACGTGATCGTGTTGGATCCGCCTCGGCGCGGCTGTCATGCGCGTGTGATTGAAGCCATCGCTCAGACCGGACCTGACCGGATCGTCTATGTCAGTTGCGATCCAGCGAGCTTGGCCCGCGATGCGGCGCGTTTGACCGCTCACGGGTGGCAGGTGAAGCAGGTGACGCCGGTGGATATGTTTCCGCAAACGGGGCACGTGGAGACGGTAGTATTGATGTCGAGGGTAAAAGGGTGAGTGTGCAAAAAGTCCTGTAAATAAAGGCTTTTCGATGTTTGAGCGCAAAAACCTGATGTGTAAAAATCATAAAAATATCGGTTCGCGGGAACAAGTCAAAGCTGACAGTTTTGAGTGTGACAGAGCGATTTAGATGTCAGTGTTTGACGAGTGGTCGATTTAGATGTTGGGTGTTCGCGAGTGGTCGATTTAGATGTTTTTTGGATTTTCCGAGGTTGTGTGGTCAGGTTGGATGTTGATAAGTATCTGTTAATTTATGATGTAGAATCTTATTATGGATAAAATGGAACGAAAAACAGTAAAGAATTGGGGATGTTTTTGAGTAAAGAAATTCTTTAATTTTTTGAAAAGATGCTTGACGGGGATAAAGTCCCCACTTGTTAGAATGAGTCTTGAAAGGAGGTCGAACTTAAATGAGACCAAAAGAAATTCAAGAAAAACTTGGTATCGATGCCGACAGAATTAAGCTATTTAAGAGAGAGGGCATCTTCTTTCCGGAGAATCCGCCATCCGGAAACAGGAGTACAAATTATACAGAAACAGACTGTGAAAATTTACGTCTTCTTGTAGTGCTAACTAAATCTGGGCTTACCTGTAGTGATATAAGAAAACTGCAGGATGGCGAATGGACTTTGGAAGAAGCGATTGTTTCTCGTAAACAGAGTATTGATGCTGAGATAGCCAGAAAACGAAACTCTCTGTCTTTACTTTCAGAACTGCTTGATGATAAGGCGGAATTTGAGACATTTGAAACTGACCGTTACTGGAATGTTATTACGAAGAAGGAAGCAGCTGGAGAGGAATTCATCGACATCGAAGATATGTATGGTTACCGTCCAGTGTCGTTTATCCGTAATATCCAGTGCCCTCACTGTGGTGAAGAGTATGAAGTCGATTTGGAAGATTACCTTTATGACCAGAGTAGCGATGAAAGAGAAAATGGGATGGGGCCTGATATAGTGTACAGCTTTAATTCCGAAGATAATTTCGAATGCCCAAAGTGCGGTAAGGTAATACAAATTGAAGGATGGATTCGAGAGTATCCAGTTGGTGCTTATGACTCTGAGGATATTAATCTTGATGAATGGGAGGACTGATTATGGCGATAACGAATGAAGAAAAGAGTCTTTTGAAAAAATTGGCTTCAGGTGAATTAGATGGATTTGTAGGTGACGATTTAACTACTACCGGAGGCTCCACAGTTTGGAAGGCAATCAAGAATGGAGTACCAGTAATGTTCAAGCAAGGCCCTGGAGGAAAGTTCTTTAATGGCAAGGAGAATGAGCACTTTGAAGGTGTGATGCACACGTTGCAGGAATGGGCGAATGACGAGCAGAAGTTAGAATTTCTTAGAAAGTTCGGGTGGCTTATGAAGGATGAGGCGGTTAAAGCCTATAGTGCCATGTTCAAACCAAAGAAATAGTTGAAAATCAAACAAGACTCCCCATCACCGGATTTGTTCCAGTTCTGAGGAGTCTTTGCTTTGGTGCGATTATTCGTTTATCTCAACATTGACACCAGATTTGAATTCAACAGTGAATTTGTCCTCGTAGACGGTGACTTTTTCAATTAGCCGCCGGATAAGCGACTCATCGTATTCGGTCAGGGCGGTGGGCTGCTCCCGAAGGAAGGTGCCCATGTCGGAGATACGTTTTTTCTGTTCATCCCGCCCGGCGCTTTCCAGCTGAAGCTTTTGCTTTTCCTCGCGCAGGTGGTAAATTTCGTTGCCTACTTTTTCGTAATCCGCATTGGAAGTAGCCAGTTTCAAAAGCTCCGCCTGCAACTCTTTCAATCGCTTGTCGATGTCGGCAAGGACCTGGTCGTTCCCGTGGCTCAGGACGGTTTCAATGTTGTTCTGAAGCGTCGTAAGAAAGGTGTCCCTGTCGCAAAGCGTTTGGTTAATGGCCTTGACCAGCACCTGCTCGATTTGGCTTTCCGGCACGGTGCGGGCGTCGCAGAACAATCCGGTGTTTTCCAGGCGACTGATGCAGCGCCAGACAATGGACTTTTTGCCCCGGTTGTACCAGTGAATCCGGCGGTAAAACTCCCCGCAAACGCCACAATACACGATGTTCGCCAGACAGTGGCTGCTGCTGAACACCCGGTTCTTTCCGTTCGGGCTTTTATGGATTAAACGCCGACGCACCAGTTCCTCCTGCACCTGCATGAAAATTTCACGCGGGATGATGGCTTCATGGCTGTTTTCCACATAGTATTGCGGGACAAGGCCGTTATTCTTGACCCGCTTTTTTGTGAGAAAATCAACTGTGTAGGTTTTCTGTAATAGGGCGTCTCCGATGTACTTTTCATTCCGCAGAATCTGGTTGATATTGCTGGTATGCCAGCGTTCTTTGCCCGCGCCGTTTAGGATGCCGTCGGCTTCCAGCCCGCGGGCAATTTTTAGCATGCTGGCCCCTTCAAGATATTCCCGGTAGATGCGCTTGACGACTTCGGCTTCCTCCGGCACGACCACCAGATGTTTGTTTTCGTCCTTGGTGTAGCCGAGGAAGCGGGCACAGTTGACCTGAATCTCGCCCTGCTGGTAGCGGTACTGCAGGCCCAGCTTCACGTTCTGGCTCAGGGACTGGCTCTCCTGCTGAGCGAGGGATGCCATAATCGTCAGCAGGACCTCACCCTTGGAATCCATGGTGTTAATGTTTTCTTTTTCAAAGTACACGGGAATATTCTTTTCCTTCAGCTGGCGGATGTATTTCAGGCAGTCCAGGGTATTGCGCGCAAACCTGCTGATGGACTTGGTGATGACCATATCGATATTGCCCGCCATACACTCGTCAATCATGCGGTTGAATTCGTCGCGCTTTTTGGTGTTGGTGCCGGAAATGCCGTCGTCCGCAAAGATGCCGGCCAGCACCCAGTCCGGGTGACCGTTGATGTAGGCCGTGTAATGCTCAATCTGCGTTTCATAGCTGGTGGCCTGTTCGTCGCTGTCGGTGGAGACGCGGCAGTAAGCTGCCACACGGAGCTTCGGTTTTTCTTCATCTTTACTTTTGCGGATGTGCTTCCTCGCAGGAATCACTGTGACATTCTTACTGACTTCCATCTTCGTGCACCTCCATTTCTATCAGACTGTAGGCGTATTCCGCCTGCTGGAACGGGTCATCAAACCGCTGTGCTGCTTCTTTTATATAGAAGACAGTGGGAAAGACCACCTCGGTTTCTTCTTTTGGTTCAAGGATGCGGCCAAGCTTTTCCGCCCGCTTGATACGCTCGGCTTCGGCAGCCGCAAATATGTTGGGGTCAATGATTGCAGGATAATACTCGTTGCCAAGGTAACAAGCATTCCGCAGTATCCTGCTAATACCGGCATGGAAGGATTGGATGCCGGCCTTTTTGGCGGCAGTATCCAAAGAATCGCCGGATAGATAGGATTGATACAGAATCTTTATCTGCTCAGCGGCGGCCTTGTCTATCACGGCTTTACCGTTTTCAATCCGGTAGCCAAATGGTGTGTGTCCCATCTATTTCACCAGCCTTTCTTTCAGCGTTATGCCGCATTTTAACTCAAATCCTATTTCTGTCCTGGAATAAACAATAATCCGCTCCACAAAGCGTTTAAAAATGTCTCTGTCAAAGCAGGTCAGCATCGGTGTTTTTGTGGTATAGTGCAGCAACTCACTGACTTCGCTTAAGTGTTGGGTGTCACTGTTTAAGAAGCGTACTAAGGATTCCTTTTGACGGTGTAACCTTTCGGCCTCCTGCAGAAGTTCATTGTTGCCCTTATTGTAAACGGCAGGCTCAAGGTATCCTTTGGTGAGAAGCCCCACCAGCACCTTTCGCTGTTCCGTGTTTTCTTCGAGTTTCTTGTCAAGCTCCCGAATGCTTGTCAGACTGTCGTCGGAATTCATGCCGCGCAGGCTCGCAAGCAGTGGCTTTAGGACGGTTTCATGTCCGAAGATGAGCTTGTTCATCATGGTGACGAATGCGTATTCAAAATCGGACTCCGGGATATATTTCATAGGACATTTCTTGATGTCCGCAATGTGAGTGGAGCAGCACCATGCGATGTATTTTCTGCCGCTCCCGTGAATTCGGCGTTTGAATTTACTGCCACACTGACCGCAGATGATTTTACCGGAAAAAGGATAACGGCTCTGGTATTTTTCGTTATACTTTACTACACCTTTTTCCTTGCCGCGCTGTTCGATGATCATCTGTGCGGCTTCAAAATCTTCATGGCTGATAATCGGTTCATGATGGTTTTTGATCAGATACTGGTCTTTCTCGCCGTAGTTGTTGTGTCGGTTGAAGTGCTCATCGGTATAGGTCTTTTGAAAAATTGCGTCGCCGGTATATTTTTCGTTGCTGACCATCCCGCGAATGGTTGTTGCCGTCCAGCGCCCGCCTTTCTTGGTCGGTACCTTTCGGCGGTTCAGGTCATCCGCAATTTTATGGGTGCCTTTGCCTGACAAGATTTCAGCAAAGATGAACCGGACGATTTCAGCCTGGGATTCATTCACGACCATCTTCCCGTCAACGGCATCGTAGCCATAGGGCGGATAGGAGATTTTGAAAGTGCCGCTTTGAAACCTGCGCTTTACCGACCACTTATTGTTTTCCGAGATGGAGACCGACTCGCTTTCAGCCAGTCCACTCAGGATTGACAGCATGAGTTCGCTTTCCATTGACCCGGTGTTGATGTTTTCTTTCTCAAAATAAATGAAGATGCCAAGGTCAATCAGCTTCCTGACCAGTTCAAGACAGTCGGTGGTATTTCGTGCAAACCGGCTGATAGACTTGGTTACGATGAAGTCGATTTTTTTATTTTCACAGTCGGATATCATCCGAAGCAGCTCATGCCGTTTTTCCTTTTTCGTACCTGTGATGCCCTCGTCATAATAAAGACCGGCAAACTCCCAATCAGGATTTGCATTGATATAGGATTCGTAGTGCCTAATTTGGGTTTCAAGGCTGACCAGCTGCTCATCGCTGTCGGTGGACACACGGCAGTAAGCCGCAACACGTAGCTTGGGCCGTTCGGTAAAATCAGCTGTATTTTGGGCGATTTTCGTTACCTTTTTCAAATTCTCACCTCCTTGTCAGCATGACATATTACCTCTGAACCCAAGTAATATCAACGATTTCCTGGCATAATCCGTGCCAGCGCCGGAGAGAAAGACTGGCGGTTTAATGTGGTTATCTTGTTGAATTCATCCATAGTAATCAAGCCGTTTTTCAAGATAGATTCTAATATTTGCTGAGCCAGAAAATAATCATACTCATGCTGAAGCTGCTCCTGAGAAACAGGCTTTTTCTCATAATTTATGCCCGGCTTTTCATCTGTAACGTTTGTCATATGTCGTTTCCTCCCATCGGAGGGCAATTAACCCTCTCACCATCCACAGGACAGTAGAGGGCGGATTGAGTACTGAAAACATGGATTTCCGGAGCAAAAAAATAACCGCCGAGTGAAATCAATCACGCGGCGGCATCGATAGATTAATTTATTCAGTTTTGATAAAAGCGTCCGTAAATCCAGCCGCCTTAACCTTGGCGAGCATCGCCTCAGCGTTGGCCTTGACGCTGTAAGCCCCAACCTGAACGCGGTAGAGCCTATTTGGCTCGCCGGGCGTAGGCGCCGGGGCGGTAAGAAGTCTTTTAACATCGGCACGGAAAGTATCCATAGATTTCCCAAACTTCGGGAACCAATGCATCACATCAGAGTGGTTCGATGCGATACCTTGTTTATAGCCTTCGGAGTGGCAAATGATGTCTTTCTCAGTCAAGCTATAGAGCTTGCAGAGATATACGCAAAGCTCCACGGCTTCCGAGTATACCTTGCCGAAATAAGACGCATCAGTCAAGCCATCCTCGCAGATCTCGAAGCCGATGTGAGTATCGTTGCCTGAACCACCGCAGTGCCAGCCGCGATGGTTCCACGGAAGGGTCTGGTATGTTGCGATTGATCCGTCCGCCAGCTTGCCGATAAAGGCATGGACGCAGACCTGACGGCCGTCGGGCTTATCCTGATTCCAGTGGTTACCGTACTGGTTCTTTCCCAGAAATCCGTCGTCGGGCGCCACGTAGCGTTTCAGCCACGGGTTGTTCGCCCCGGTAGAGTGAACCATGATGCCCTTCGGCGTGATGGTTTTTCCCACCTTGAAGCAGGAGTTGTTTGTGAGTATTTGTTTTCGCAGATTCATCGTAAATCACCTCCACAGGTAAAAGCAGACCGCTTTGCCCGTCTATAGGCACGCTGCCGACGGGCAGTATTGTGTATAAAGGCCCTCTGATGCTGTTGACGCCGCCCGCACATGTGACATTGCCAGACATGACGTATCTCAAACAGTTCGGCTATACCGTCCGCAATGGCTTCCTCGACGATGGTGAGCACCCGCACTTTTCCCGACCACCTCGCTATGCACGACCCTGATCTCCAGCCGTCCGACGCCGACGTTTTCTGTATCCGTCGCGCTGGGCGACCATGTCAGAACACCGTACGCGTAGCTTGTAACCAAGGGATAGGCGATGCCATCAGGCCTCTTGTATATGGCGTGCAGTGCGGCGCTGGGGTATTCGTCCCCCAGCAGGTCGGAAACGTCAAATTCAAGGCTGCGGTAGTGGTGCTCTCCGCGCCGCCCGATAAACACCGTCGCCGCTTTCGTCAGGTCGATCATGTTCCGTCACCTGTCTTTGGCGGCTCCCCGTCGCGCCCATGAAGCTGCTGCAAAACCTCCTTGAGTTTTTCGGGGATGGGCAGCCCGATATGCGCTGAGTTTTCGAGGATGGATACGCCCTCGTTGCTCAGATAGAAGAAGATCACCGCTGTGCGGAGGGCGCTGCTGTTGCCGCCCAATACCTGCGTGTCGAGGATATGCGCGACGCCTACCATCACGAAGATGAGCACCTTTTTGAAGATACCCTTCGCGCCGATCTCGCTGGACAGCTTCTTATCTGCAATAGCGCAAAGCACACCGGTCAGATAATCCACGGCCACAAAAGCAATCAGGGCGTAGATAAAACCGTCCGCGCCGCCCAGCACCCAACCCAGCCATCCGCCTAACCCGGCAAACGCCGCCTGAATCCAGGACCAGATTTCTTTCATACATAAAACCTCCGTTTCTGAATGTGTGTATAAAAAAAAGCCTGCCGTTTCCGGCAAGCATCCTTACCCAATAGCGGTTTATATCTGTTTTGGGAGTGCCTCCCACAGCCGCAAATCCTCCTGGCCCAGCGACCAGATGGCGATGCCGCGAAGCCCCCAGCGGTAAGCCGCCTCGTTAGACCAGTAGACGAGGGAGTCCACATCCTGGTAGTAGAGGATCGAGAAACCGTCCGCGTCGCCGAGGAACAGCCGGGATATCCAGACGTTGATGTCCCTCGGCACTATCTTTGCAATGTAGTCGGCGTTGCAGGGTATTTGCAAAAGCCCGCTGTGGTAGAAGTCATAGTCCATCGATATGTCTTCGCTCCGGCTGGAGGATTCCTCCACATCGTTTTGGAGGGTGAACACCCCAAACTCCGAGTCCCAGGTCACACCCGCCCTCGGAATCCTCCCGTAATTCATCGATGTCCCGTCCGGCATGTACACATCAAAGGCTTCATATGGCTCATATGTCCATGCATCGCCCAACCGGAGCAGTTCGCACTTGATTTGCCCGTCCGACCGGATGCCGCAATACCCGCCCACCGCCGATATGGCTGCCGTAAACCGGAGTGTGTTGCTGTTGCCGGAGTAGACACGAACCGTACCCCCGCGTTTCCTCATTTCAATGAGGTACATATTCGGGTTGGTGCGGATATCGGCGTCCGGTGTCCTTGAGTAACTGCCTTGCCAGTTCTCGAGCAGGGTTGTGCCTTGATAGAGTTCCACCCGCTGGTTGTCGATGTTGATGCAGCAGAACACATCCCCGAGGAATACCCCCGCGCGGCCGTTGCCGTTTTCCGGGAAAGCAACCCTCGCCCTGACATGCACATCGTTGAACCCTTCATACTTCCAGGCAAGCTGCCCGCTGCCCTCAAGCTGTGAATATGGCCGGTTGCCGTTACCATTAGTGTCGTGCCAGACGCTCCAGCTCCCGGAAAGGGTAATCCAATAGCTTTCCTGGAGGGTGATCGGGTCACGGAAATCTTCATACCATACCAGCGCGGAATCCGGCTTTCGGCGCAGCACCTCGGTTGTCAGCTTGAAACCCCTGTCCGGCACGACCATGTTGCCGTCCACATCCTTGAAGCTGCGCGGCGAAAGGGCGAATGTCGCCTCCCCGGCCGAGGGCTCCTCCGAAAAGGAGCCGCATACCCTGAAACCATAAAACTGCGTCCCCGGAATGCCGCCCTCAATGGTAATGGTGTGCTCCCCGGCCGACAGGCTCACTTCCGTGGCAAGCGCCGCCCAGAAGGTTTTCCTCCAGTATGGCCACCACAGGCGATCCTCCGTAAAGGTCACGCCGGGGCCTTCGTCAAGTGAAATGGTGATTCCATTCTTATCCCAAAACGGATAACATAACCGCACAGCCACATCATAGGTTCCCGCTTGGCCGATGGTAAAGCTGTAATCAGCCGTCCCGCCATCACCCAAACTGACCGCCGCTTCGCCTACGATGATGTTACCCTCGTAGGAATCGGGGACACCGTCGCGGTCTATGAGGATGGCGCCGAATTCCGCTTTTTGCGCCTTGCCGTAACAGGTCAGGTAATGCCGCCGGTTATACACCTCGGCGGTTATGGGGTCAGTCCTTGATACGGCATCCCAGCCTTCCATATAGTCATAAACATGGGGAAGGGCCCACGGCACTTTGTCGTAATCGTCCCAGTATGCAATGATGGGGATACGCGGCTGGGGCGGCTGGTCGTCCGTAAAGTTGTAAACCCCCGTCATCCAGTTCTTTGCGGCATAATAGGTATTGGATGTTCCCCGGTAAGCCTTGCCGAGGTTTTCGGGCGTGTCGTAAATCTGCCAGTTCCAGCCATAGGCGGGCAAGCCCATGAACACCTTATCTGGGGACATGGACTGCACGGCGTAGTCGTAGATGCCCTCCAGCCAGCTTCGGGGAGACACGGGTCCCGGCGCGGAGCCGGCCCACGCCATGCCGTAGCTCATGATGGCCGCCGTGTCACAGTATGCGTTGAGGTCGGAGTATACACACCAGTTCTCGCCGCCGACGGAGCCTTCCACGCCCGTCATGCCCGGCAGGCAGATGTTGACTAGCTTGGCGGGGTTATATGATTTGACCGTCCGGAAGATATCACGGAAGAGGGCGTTTGCCGCAGTGCGGTTCTCATACCCGCCGCCGCGCTCCAGGTCGATGTCCACGCCGGCGCACCACGGGTATTTCTGCATAATGCGCACGATTTCCGAGAGGAAGGTATCCTTCGCGCCGTCCGTATTGTTCCGCAGGGCGGTAAAGATTGAAGCCGTGCCGTGGTTCATGACAGTCAGCATCCACTTGATGTGCGGCCACTTGGTGCGGTAAGCTGTAAGGCTTGAGACATCGGTGCCGGTTTCTGAAATAGTTCCCGTTGCGTCGACCTCGAAGGTGAAGATGCCCACCGTATCCAGACGGTCACCATAGTCGTTCAGCGCCTGGTACATCCGGGTGTTGCCCATGAACGACCAGACCATGCAGCGTTTCCCCTTTAAATAGTCCATCATGGGCGGGAATCCCCTTTCAGCATTTCTCTGTATTCGAAGCGGACCCTTGCGGACTTTCTGTCCTCCAGCTTTACCTGGTGCTTGCTGTCATGGGCGGCGGTGTATTGGAAAAAACCGCGCTTCGGTGTCGGGCTGCCGTTTCGCAGGCACTCGCGGGTGGAAGCTTTCAGCGCAAGCTCATCGCCCGCACTCATCGCCGCGTCAAAGCTGACTTGGTGCGAACCCATACCCTGGGAGAGCAAGATGCTGCCTGCCGCCATGCTCTGGATGGGGTAGATGTAGCAGTCCAGCCCCGACGAAGTTTCGCCGAGGTTGAAAATGATCACCGTTTCGCTTGTCCGCACAATACCGTTATGGAAGCGGGGCGGGTTGGGCGAGCTTTTGAGCATGGCCGTGGTATGCGGCGTGTAGCCCGTCAGCTTGCCACCCTCCTGCAGCATAAGGTCGGTGTAGTAGACGGCGCCCGTGCAATCGGCGATAAGCGGACGGACCGTGATGCTGACCACACGCTTGTCCTCCTTGACCTTTACGGTTTCCGCAAAACGGATGAAATTATTGATTTGCATTGCCTTCACCTACCCATCCAGCGTCCACTGAATCTCGCTGACGTGGCCGACCCAGCCGGTGGCGACGGAGCCTGCCTGCAGCATGAGGTCGGTAAAATATACCGCCCCGGTGCAGTCGGACACCACAAGCCTTATGGTGATGGAGCGCAGCGTCCCATAGCCCTTGGGCGTCGCGTCTCTTGCTATTTGTTGAAATGCAGGCATAGCCGCACCTCCTCATAACAAATCTATAAACCGTGTTTCCGTGGTCCCGTCCTCATACTCAAAAACAAGCTCAATGCCCACCTGGCCGTTGGCGCCCTTTTGCAGGTTATCCGAGCCGATCTGCGCGGAGATGGTATAGCTGCGGCGGGAAGCCGGGTAAACCGTCTGCGCCATGCTCTTGGTGGCGCCCAAGGAACCGGTTGCCTTAAAGGAAGCCGTCCCCGTCAAACCGTTTTCGGTATCCACCTCGAAGCCGGAGTTCTGCCAGTAGGCGAAGCCGTCGTCCGCGCGGGAATTGCGGAGGTGGTTGAACGGGACCATATCCTTGATTTCCTGCCCGATAAGGTTGGACTGCCCAAGCTGGTCGGCAAACGCGTCAGTGGGGGAATCGCCCAGCTCCCGAAGCTTGCTGGACAGCTCCAGCACTGTCTTCCACGGTTCCTGCAGGTTATACTGCCTGCGTACAATACGGGTCTTTATTGACAGGTTCAGGTCGCGGTCGTCTACGGTCACAATGTCGCCCAATGACCACTGCTCGTGTTCGTACCCCGTCAGCACGGACAAATCCATCGCCGACAGCACATAGGACACCCGGGGCCTTGCGTATTCGGCAAGGCGCATGTTGGCGAACTCCAGCATCTGGTACGGGTTGGTGAAGTTGGGGCAGTCCAGCGTGGAAACCCTGACTTCATTTGAATAGGTATAATCCTCCACATACTCCTTGCCGCCGTTGATGGAGGAGAAGGTCATACCGTCCTTGCCGAAGGCATAGAGCCTTGTTACCAGCGAGCGTGTATCCACCACACGCTTGATGCCGGTAAGGTTCTTCCGGTATGCGAACAGCGCGCCGTTGTCCCTGCCGCTGAAAGCCAAAAGGCTCACTAGACGGTTGCGGCTGTCAAAGACGAGGTCACCGCCATGCAGCTGCTGGACCCGCCGCAAGATCGCCAGGGCGTTTTTCTCATTGCACTGCCAAGTCCTCAGGGTAGTTACGTCCACCGTGCCCAGCGACCAGCTGGTTCCCTCCAATGCATAGCGCATCGGGGCGGACGGCAGGTCGGCGTTGAATTCCACGGGCTGCTTCTCGGCCGAGAAGGTCAGGTCGTAGAACGCAGCTTCCGCATATACGGTGGTCAGGATGCCGCTGCCGTCCGAGCCTTTCTCGTCGGTAAGGGTGCGGATCCGGTAGATGTCCCCGGCAATCTGCACCTGCTTTTCGTTGTCCAGTGACGCCCGTTTGGGGTCATTGTAAGGGAATTTGAAATCCAGGGTGTCCGCTCCGTTTACCTCCCCCGTGGCGATGATATCATAAGCGTTCTCCAGTACGGCTTCCCATGCGCCGTTTGCGTCCAGTACGACGGGCCGGGAAAAGCCGAGCCTCTCATAGGGCGCTTTGGGGATATCATGGAGCGTGATGTCGAGGAGTTTTGGCGTCCTGGCCGCATCGTTGGTGGAAAGGGTGATGCGGTAACAGATATATTCCCTGTTGGGCGAAGCGAGTTCGCCGTTCGTACCCACCGCCTGCCACGCCGACCAGTCGGCAAGGTCGTCGGAGGTGGAGGTTTCAACCAGGGAAACAGCCGTTATCCCGGCGGCATATTCGCTGGCCACCGAAACGCGGCCGCTGCCCGCGAGCGAGCACTGCGCCGCGATGGTGGTCAGTACGCCGCTTGCGGGATAGTTGTTGTCCGCCCCTTTTTTCAGGGTGACCGCACCGGGTTCGGTAATGGCGTCCACCGCCGAATTTGTGTCGCCGCCGTTCCCGAGCATCGCCTGTTGGAAATACCTTCGCAAATCTTCGATTGTCAATTCCGAGCCAACCTCCAGGAACCAGTCGTCAAAACCGCCCGCGAAGTAATATTGGTTGGCGTGCATTCCCAGCACGATATCCGCAATGCAGGAGGGGTTCGGCGTCCCTGTGAAAGCACGTTTAGGGGCGACCCAGACCGTACCGTCCGCACGGTTGCAGAGGATTATCTGCGAGGTTTTGGCTGTCACCTCGATTACCGCCGCAATGAAATACCAGCCGCCGTTGACCATCGTGAAGGAAGGTGTTTCAGACTGGTCGAGGATTAGGGTTCCCGCAGAGTTATACAGCATCATCCTCGGACGCCCCTGGTAAAGCGACAAGTAGAACAGCGGCTGCCCCGGACCCTGCCGGGTGTTGAATAGCGGGACATAGGTCTGCCCGACCGAATAGGTGGTCGGGTTAATCCATCCGCCGACGGCTATTTTATCGCCCAAATCCGAAAAGAACGTACCGTCGTTTGCCGCGACAAGGTGCGTCTTTTCCGTGGCCGGGTTGTTGATGTTCATGCGGAAATATCGGCCGAAGCGCCCGCTTATGAGGCTCGCCGTGGTGCCGCTCCAGCCGGAGACGGTAAGATGGCGGCCGTTGCCGCTGGAATCGGCAAGCTGCATGTTGCCGTCCGGCTGCGGTTCGTTGAACCGCCACAGGGCAGACGTATTTTTAGTCACGGGGATCTCGCCCGTGAAGTCCGTCTGATTTGTTAAAACTGATTTGACAGCCATTTTATCACCTCCAGCGGCTCATTGCCTGAACCTTAAGTTCCGTAAATGTCGCGCCGGCCGCCGTAATTGTCACGGTGTTCGTACCTTTGTGCAGAACGGGAAAGTTAAGCTCCTGCAATAGTGGGAGCCCGTTCCTCAATGTTTCGCCCGTTTCGTCCACTACTTTCGCAGTGACCCTGCCGGTGTCTATGACCAGTGTTTCGCCGCCGGCCAGCGCGCCGATTACCCGAAGTTCCTCGTCGTTCGTCCGCAGCGAAATATAAGTCGAGGGGCCGGAGGGGATGGTTCCCTTTAAAAGGTAGACAGGCTCGGAATCCGTGTTGCCCTTCGTCCTGCTCACCGTGTTTACGCCCTCGGATGTGATGGTGAAAACCTCATCCGTCAGCGCATAGGCATGCGGGTCGGGGCAGACGAATTTCAGATCGAACGCACCCGCCGAAAGAACCAGCCTGTCGCAGTCCACCCCATCGGTCAGCCGGGCGGTGAAGTACCTGTCCGGGATGTCATCCAGGACCAGTTGCCGTAAACCGCGCTCCGGATTAAGCCATTCGGCCATGCTGTCGAGGATGGACACCAGCGAGGCTAAGCTGTATTGCGGTGGGATATTGCACCGCACCGTGATGATTTTTTCCGTGATGTCGCTGCCGAAGTCCGCCACACCGGGTTTGCCGGGAATGGTGACAAAAGAGTTCCGCAGGGAAGGCGATGCCTGCCAGCCCGTCAGCCGCACCTTGATGTTCATGCTCTGCGACGTTATGCCGCCGAATGTAAATCCCATGCCGTAACACCTCCTATGCCGGGCTGAACCGGCCTTGCGCCCTTGAACCTGTCTGCATCAGGTTGTAAAGTTCCTGGGAAATCCTCCGGATATCATCCTCGCTGCGCACAACCATCTGCTGGATAGTTATCAGGGGGCCGCTGGGCGGGATACTTCCGGTAGTACCGGAAACGCCGGCGTTTATATTGACGCCCGGTAGATCGAAGCGGGTGGGGATGGCGTTTTGCATATCGTCGCTCACCTGGGCCATTGCACGCTCAAAGCCAACGCCGACGCCTTCGCCCATGTTCTCGCCAAGCCTGGCGAACAGGGTGGAGGGCGAATGGATACCGAAGAAGTCCTTGATTCTGTCCACCACGCCGCCGAAGAACCCGGAGATCTTATCCCACAGCCACGCCCCGGCGTCGGAAATGCCCTGCCATAAGCCCCTGATGAGATTGCCGCCCACCTGTGCGATTTGGCCGATAGAGCCTGTGAAACCCTTGACCAGGGCGGAGATAATCTGCGGCACCGCCCTGACGATTTCCACTATGATGGCCGGCAGGTTTTGAATCAGGGCGACGAAAAGCCGGACGCCCGCGAGGATGATTTTGTCGATATTCCCGATGAGGGCGTCCACGATGGACGTGATGATCTGCGGTATGGCCTGAACGATGGCGATGATAATCTGCGGCAGGTTTTGTATCAGCGCCACCAGAAGCTTGACGCCCGCTTCAATCAACTGCGGGATGGAACCCAGCACCGCCGTGATGATTCCGTCAATGATTTGCGGGATAGCCGCCACGATTGCCGTGATGATTTCCGGCAGCGCCCCCACCAGCGACACTAAAAGCTGTATGCCCGCATCGATTATCAGGGGGATAGCGCCGATGACAAAGTCCACTATAGCCGTAATGACGGCGGGCAGTGCCGCGATGAGTTCCGGCAGGGCGTTTAAAAGCCCCTGCGCCAAACCCAATATTATCTGTAAGGCCGCATCCAGCAGGAGGGGGAGGTTCTCAACCAATGTCTGGCAGATTAGCACCACGGCTTGCACGATGGCGGGTATAAGCTGGGGAAGTGCTTCGCCGATACCGCCGACCAGCGTGGCGACCATTTGCACGGCGGCTTCCACAAGCGCGGGAAGATTTTCGATTATCCCGTTCACCAGCGCCAGTACAAGCTGAAGCGCGCCCTCGGTCAATCCGGGCAGGGCGCCGATCAGCCCCTGCAGCAAAGTCACGATAATCTGGGACGCGGCGTCTACCAGCATCGGAAGATTGTCCATAACCGCCCCGCCGATGGACATGACAATATCCATACCAAGCCGAATAATGTCCGGCAGGGTTTTCATGACGGAATCGACAATACCCCCCACAGTATTTCCGATGACCTCGCTGATTTTATTCCAGTCGCCGTTCGCTTCATTCAAGCCCCGCGTGAATTCGCCCAGCAGGCTTACGCCGTCGTCGGCCAGCACTTGAAGCTGCGGCAAAAGAACCATCCCGAGGGCGTTCTTCGCCGCCTCCCCGCCTGACTTGAGCCGCTGCATGGAATCATCGAAGGCGCCGAGGGCGTTCAATGAATCCTCGCTCATGACCGCGCCCATCCGCTTGGCTTCCTCGGTCAGTTCTGCGATCCCGGCCGAACCTTGGGCTATCAGCGGGTTTAAATCCCGGGCGGATTTTCCGAACAGCTGCATGGCCAAAGCGTCGCGTTCGGTTTCATTGGATACCTTGCCCAGGGCGTCGATGGCTTCCCAATAAACCGTTTGGGAATCCCGGAGCTGTCCGTTTGCGTCCGTCACGGAAACGCCCAACATCTTGTAGGCGTCCGCAACCGTGCCGGTGCCGTCGCGGGCTGCGGACATGGACTTGACGTTCTTTGCCATGCTCCCCGTAAGGGTATCCAGCGACACGTCCACCAGTTCAGCTGCATATTTGTATGCCTGCAGGCTTTCTGTGCTCATGCCTGTAACCGTGGACATGGTGAGGATATCGTCCGCATATTGGGAAGCCCCGACGGTCATGTCGCCGAGAGCCTTTGCCGCGCCGACCGCCGCCGTTCCGACGGCTACAAAAGCGCCGCCCATCGCGGCACCCACGCCCTTGAGGATGCCGCCAAGCCTTTCAAACTTGGAACCCGCCTCGTCCGCGTCCTTGCCGGCGGCCTTCAGTTCGTCACCGAACCGGCCGGCCCGCTTTTCCACGTCGTTGAACCCGTCTCCGGCTTTGCCGAGGGCTTTGTTGTTCTGCTCCAGTTCACGCTCCATGCCGTTTAGCTCGGCTTTGGCGTTGTTAAGCTGGATCTGCCAGCCTTGGGTGCGCCTGTCGTTCTCGCCGAAGGATTCGGCGGCGTTTTTCAGCGCGGCTTGCAGGGTGGAGATTTTTTTCCTCTGCGCGTCGATCTCCTTATTTAGAACCTCGTTTCGGGCTGTGACAGCCTGAATGCTCTTGTCGTTTTTGTCGAACTGGGAAGCCACGAGGTTCATCTCACTGCCCAGCACCTTGAAGGACTGGTTGATGTCCCGGAGGGCGTTCTTAAACTCCTTTTCGCCCTCGACCCCTATTTTCAAACCGAAATTGTCCGCCATGCCGCCACCTCCTTCCGCGTGCCTTCCGGTATATTAGGGATTGGGTATCCGTTCATGAACCCGGTGCCCATGTGCGGATACCCAATCAAATCCCGTCTGGTATCACATCTTCAATAAATACCTCCCGTTTTGGCTTTGCCAGCCCCAGGAATTGCTTATGGCACTCCCATAAGTCCATCAGCAGACCGATGGGGGTGAGCCATGTTTCCTCCTCGGAGCGATTCAGGTGAACCGTCCCGTAATATAAAAGCCGGGTAAACAACTCGTCGTCGTTTACTCGGCTCCCGTGTTTTTTGGGCTGCCCTCGCTTTCAACATTGCGTCTGGTACCCTTAAACATCGCCTCGGTGATAGCGGCCTTGTACGCCGCCAGATCAAGCGGCGAGGTCAGAAGCTCCACCTCGTCCTCGGTCAGCACATCTTTCGGAGCGTCTTTGTGCTTAAGGTTATAAATCAAAATTGACTGGTTCGCCAGCATTGTAATCAACCATACAATCTCATCCAGCGCCATCTCGAAGTTTTCCGACTTCATCAGCTTCTCGCCGAGGTTTTCCAGCCCGCCGTAGCGTCTGGCGATTTCCTTGGTTGCGCGGGTGGTCAGCACAAGTTCAAAGTCTGTGCCGCCGATATTAATAACCGCGCTTCTCTCGTCAGCCATTTGTCAGCCCCCCTTTATCCGGCCGCGAACGTCGGCTCGTAGACCGCCGTATACCAGCCTGTGATGGTCGCGGGCAGGACGCCCGAGTCGTCCTCGTTGACTTCGGCTTTCCATGGATGCTTCCCGTTGCCGTCGGGCTTGTTCCTGCGCGACACCGTACCCTCGATGGTCGGTGTGGAGAAGGTGATGGAGTCGCCCTTCGTCGCCAGGTTCGTGGAGGGTACCCCGAACTTTACGCGGTAAAGCCAGAAGTAACGGTATTTGCCGTTGGCCTTCTTCGCCCTGAACCCAATGGCGACGGGTGCGCCGCCGTCCTCGCTGGCGGAGATGAGTACGCCGTTGTCGTCCGTGGTCGCGCCCGTGAGTGTTTCTGCGGCGGCTCGCCCGATGTCGTCCACCCCCAGGGTCAGCTTTCCGTTTTTAAATTCTTTGATGATTTCGGCCGCCCCGTCATCGGCGTAAAGCGTTGCTTCGGCGAGTTCGACGGATAACTCCGCCGATATCGCCTTTGCAAGCAGCACGGGCGGTCCGTAGGTTTCCTCGCCCGTGACGGGCACCTCCGTGATCGGCGCGTAGTAGAGCCGGTCAAGTCCTATCGTTGCCATAATCAATCCTCCCGTAATTCGTATTCTTTCGCCACATCAATGGCGTAGTGGTGGTAGCCGGTGTCGTCCTCATGGCCGATATACCTCCGGTCGGTCACCGTGAAGCCGTTATCCAGCAGTGCCCCCACAATTTGCTTTTTGCGCTGCTGGTAGTTGCTTTTGGAAAACAGCGACAGCCGTGCTTCCTGCACTTCGAATCGCGGGCGGTTGTCCGCGTGTATCCCGAAGGTGTCGGTCAGGGGTGTAATGACCACATATTCATCCGGCGCTTTGCCCTTGAAAACACCGGTCTCCACAGGAATATCCAGTGCATCCAGCATAGTGTTCAGTTCAGATAAAACGCTCATAGGTTCTTTATCTCCTCATCCAGCTTGGCGGCCATAGCCTCGATGCAGGCTTTCTTTGACGCGGATTTCGCGGGTTTGAGGAAAGGTTTCGCGGGCTGGCCGTGTTTTCCGTATTCGATGATGTTGGCGATCTTGGCGTTGCTGCCGCCATCGCTCCTCGGTTCGGCAAAGCCGACCTTGACATTAAAGTTTCCGTCCCTGTCCTGCTTTGCCGGGGTGACGCCGAGGGAGGAAAGCAGTTCGCCCGTGGACTCGGATGGGTATTTCGTATCCCTGCCGATGACCGAGCGAAGGTTGCTTTTTACCTTCTCCAGCACAACCTCGCCGCCTGCATCCAGAACCTTCGGGATAATTACGTCGGTCTGGTCCGCCAGTTTGGATACTTTAATGAGAAAATCATCCGGCATTTTTATATCGACTTTAGCCACCTGCATCCACCTTCTTTGCCAGAACCTCGATGTACATCCCGCGCCCGCGCACATCCTCAACACTCAGGATGTTGTATCTGCCGTCTGCGCAGGCAATGACATTGTCCGTTGTGATATCAAGGCCCGGCGGCTTACGGAAGCGGAACAGAGACGAGGCTTCGGAAAACGCCGCCATGTTTGCCCAGCGCTCATTCCCGTGTTTGTCCTCCTTGTAGGCCCGGATACTGGCGAGGACGGTATCGCCCCCGCCGACAAAACCTTCCGGATCTTTGACCGGGACGGTTGTAATGATGTCGATGAAGCTGTTCATTTTTCCGAAGCCCATATTCATGGCCTCCAGTCCCGGTCAAGCCGTAGAAGCAGGTTAACCGTGTCCCACACCTGTTGGCTTGCCTGCACGTTGTCCGCAAAGAAACCTGCCGTCGAGCCATCCCTGCTTTCGTAAAAATGGCTCGACAGCATAATCACGGCCTGCTCGGTGGTGGGCGGCATGGCGTTTTCGGAGTACCAGCCTTCGGCGATGTGCTGGTAGCTTTCGGCGTAGGAAACAGCGGCGCGGATGATCCCCCGCAAGAGTTCGTCGTCCGCGCTGTGTTCCAGAATCAGGTTTGCCTTGACCTTGGGGAGCAGGGTATCAATCACGCCCATTACAACCGCCACCTTTCGATTAGGCTGCTTTCTGCTGGAGTACCTTGACGGCTTCCGGCAGGATCAGCTTGCCGTCCACACGCTGTGTGGCAATGAAACCCACCTGGCCCGTGGCGGCATAGAGTTCGTTCAACCGCTTAAATACGCGTCCCTGACGGTCGGCTACCCAGTAGTAGCTGAAATCGCCGAATACCACGGTCTTGGCACCGGCCTCGATGGCAGGCACGTACGACGAGGTGTACAGCGGGCGGTTGAGGATGGTGTCGGGCGTCGCTTCCTTGACGGATGGCTGCCAGAGATACTGCCCGGTGCTGTCCTTCAGCTTGCGGATGGCCTTGATGGTGGAGTCGTTCATAACGAACGCCGCCTTGTTGCGGTAGGGCGCTTTCAGGCTGTAGAACAGGTCGAGGATCTCATCCAGCGTGATGGCGGTAGCACCCGCCGTGGTAACGCCGACCTGGCCGCCGCCCGTGGCGGCAAGGATGCCCAGCGGCTTGCCGGTGCCGTCGCCTGTGAAGAAGGCTTCCTCTTCCTTGTTGCCGATGCGGCGGGCGAACTCCTTGGTAATGTAGCTTTCGAGGTTGAATACGCTGTCGTTTAAGAGTTCCTCGGAAACCTTAATCATGGTGGCCAGCTTGTAGGCGCCGATGGACACCTGCCCGAAGCTGTCGTCGCTTTCGGGAATGGCGCCCTCTTCATCGACCCAGGAAGCCGTACCCTTGCTTGCCACAACAGGAATCTTACGGTCGCCGGTGGATGTGGTGATGACATTGGCCAGCCTGCGGAAGATGTTTTCCTCCTCCAGGGCTTCCACCAGTGTCCGCTCGAATTCATCCGGGACGAGGTATCCGCCCTCGGAATCGGTGCCTATCTGCAGGGCGTTGCGTACGGCCACGTCGCCCTTGCCGCGCATGGCGTTCCAGAAGGCGCGCTTGTACTCCGCGCCGGCCCTGCCGGTCTTGTCCTCGAAGGGTACGCCGGTAGGGGTATTCGTGATAGGCGTATTGGTCGGCTTTAAGAGCTCCGCATCGATGGCGGCCTGCCGTTCCAGGCGGTCGATTTCCTTGCCGAGCGCCACCACATCGGCTTCCATTTTGTCGTAAGTCGCTGTGTCCTCGGCGGACAAAAGCCCGTCTCCGCCGCGCTTGCTGTCAAGGAACGCCTTTGCCGCGTCCCATGCCTTTGCGCGTTTTTCGCGCAGTTCAAGAATCTTGCTCATTGTGTCAGTCCTCCTTAAATTTAGTGGGAAATTAAAGAAAGCCGCTTATAAAGCCAATCCACAGGAGTAGCTTTGGCGGCTTCCATCGGGGTACCCGTTTCCGTCTTAGGCTTGGGGATCTTCCCAAGCAGCGACGCCGTGACCGCCATACGGCTGAAAATCAGCCCCTGGCCCGTATCCTGCGGCTCCTCGCCGCCCATAAACAGGATTTTGTCCGCAAAGCCGAGTTCCACAGCCTTTTTGGCGTTCATCCATGTCTCGGCGTCCATCAGGTGGGACAGCTTCGCGCGTGACAGGCCGGATTTCAGTTCATACGCGTTGATGATGCTTTCCTTAACCTCATCCAGCAGCGCCTTCGCGCGGAGCATTTCCTCGCTGTCGCCGATGGCGATGGTGCTGGGGTTATGGATCATGAGCATGCTCACGGGCGACATGTACACATCGCCGCCGGCCATTGCGATGACAGAGGCGGCGCTGGCCGCGAGGCCGTCAATCTTGACTGTGACATTGCCGGAATAGTCCATAAGCATGTTGTATATTTGCGCCGCGGCGAATACGTCGCCGCCGGGGGAATTAATCCACACCGTGATATCGCCGGAACCCGACAGTAGTTCGTCCTTAAACAGCTTGGGCGTAACTTCGTCGCCCCACCATGTTTCCTCAGCGATTGGGCCGTTAAGATAAAGGGTGCGTTCCTCATCCGAATCCCGCACCCAGTTCCAGAATTTCCTCATTTGCTAACCTCCTTCGGTTGATTGTTTGCAAACGCACCCGCATCAGCCAGCTTTGTCATATTGCCGTTGACCAGGTATAAGTCGCCGCCTTCCTCGGCGGAAATGCGGTTCATATCCTCCAGCTCGCGGATGTCGTTGGCCGACATCCAGCCGTTCTGACGAGCCGTGGCATAGCCTGTCATCCGGCTTTGGTAGTCGCCGCGCAGCAGGCCGTCCAGGTTGAATTTCACGAAAAGCGACGGCTTTTCGGACGGCAATATCAGTGATTGCCGGAGCGACTGCTCCCAGCGCACCACCCAGGGGTCGAGGGTGTATTTCACGAACTCAAGGCTTTGCTGCTCGATATTGCTGAAGCTTGATTTCTCCAAATCGCCGACCATATGGGGCGGCACCCGGAAAATGCGGGCGATCTCATTGATCTGGAATTTCCGTGTCTCCAGAAACTGCGCCTGTTCAGGCGGTATCCCGATTGCCTGGAATTTCATGCCCTCTTCCAGCACAGCCACACGGTGGGCGTTGCCGCTGCCCTGATAGGCGCTGTTCCAGCTATCCTTAACCCGCTGGATGTCTTTGATGACGCCGGGGTGCTCCAGCACGCCGCCCGGGTTTGCGCCGTTGGCAAAAAAGGCGGCCCCGTATTCCTCGGTGGCCAGCGCCATGCCGATGGCGTTCTTCGCCATGGCGATTGGGCTGTAGCCGATAAGACCGTCAAAGCCCAGGCCGGGGATATGCAGAATCTCATCGCGCCGCAATGTGACGGTACCGCTGTTTGGATTTACACGGCTTTCCTCTGAATCACGGCGGTAGGTGTAGATAAGCTCGCCGCCTGCTGTACGGCTGACTTCCATCTTGTTCGGCAGCAGGGGGTAGAGCGCCAGCACACGCCCGCGCCCGTCACGGATTACCTGGGCGTAGGCGTTGCCCCAAAGCAAAAGATGACTCATCAGTGTTTCCCTGAACACGAATGAAGTCATCTCCGGGTTTGGCTCGTCATGGAGCAGGTAATATAAAGGGTGGTCGGTAACGCGCTCCTTGCCGCCGTCCTTTCTGTACCGGTAAAGGTGCAGTGGCAGCCCAGCGACGGCTTCGGCCAATATGCGGACGCAGGCATACACTGCCGTGGCCTGCATGGCCGTCCGTTCGTTGACCGCCTTACCGCTGGTCGTGCCGCCGAACAGGAAGGAGAACGTACTGCCGACACTGTTCTTGGGCTTATCGCGCGAATGGAAACCGAAAAGCCGTGATAGCCTGCTCATAGGATCAGTAACCCCCTTTCGTTGTAAACGCTCTCGCTGTTGTCATTACCGCAGCGGATAGCCCGGTCGAGCGCCATAATCGTCGCTACGGCGCCGTCGATTTTCTCGGTGGATTTTTCCTTGTCGGGCTTGATGTTGCCCGCCGGGTCGGTCTTGATATAGATGTTGTCCATCATCCAGCGCAGGACGGGGTGCCCGCCGTGGGCGATACGCTGTTCCAGCGTCAGCTTCATCAGTTCCTTTGTAGGGGGCGACATATCCTTGAAGCCCTGCCCGAACGGGACAACCGTAAATCCCAGCCCCTCAAGGTTCTGTACCATCTGTACCGCGCCCCAGCGGTCAAAGGCGATTTCGCGGATGTTGAACTTCCCGCCCAAATCCTCGATGAACTTCTCGATGTAGCCGTAATGCACCACATTCCCTTCGGTGGTCATAAGATAACACTGCCGCTCCCATAGGTCGTACTGCACATGGTCGCGCCGGACGCGAAGGTCTATATTATCTTCCGGCATCCAGAAAAAAGGCAGGACGGTGTATTTATCCGTTTCATCCACCGGCGGGAACACAAGCACGAATGCCGTGATGTCGGTAGTGGAGGAGAGGTCAAGCCCGCCGTAGCATACACGCCCCTCAAGGCTTTCGGTATCGACAGGGAACGCGCAGGCATCCCACTTCAACATCGGCATCCAGCGCACCGCCTGTTTGACCCATTGGTTGAGGCGAAGCTGCCGGAAGCTGTTTTCCTCCGCCGGGTTTTGCTTCGCGCTCTCGCAGGCGGCTTTCACCTTGTCAATGCTGACCGTGATGCCGAGGGATGGGTTGGCTTTTTTCCATACCTTGGGGTCAGTCCAGTCGTCCGCCTCGTCCGCGCCGTAAATGACCGGGTAAAAGGTTGGGTCGGACTTCCTGCCGTCTAAGATGTCCTTTGCTTTTTGGTGCGTTTCGTAACAGATGCTCTGGGTGTCCGTCCCAGCCGTGGTGATGAGGAAATACAGCGGTTGCATACGGGCATCGCCGGAGCCTTTCGTCATGACGTCGAACAGTTTGCGGTTGGGCTGAGTGTGCAGTTCGTCGAAAACCACGCCGTGGATGTTGAAGCCGTGCTTTGAGTATGCTTCCGCGCTCAAAACCTGGTAGAAGCTGTTGGTCGGAAGATAAATAAGCCGCTTGGTGGAAGATAAGAGCTTCACCCGGCGGTTCAGCGCCGGACACATCCTCACCATGTCGGCGGCCACCTCGAATACGATGGAAGCCTGCTGGCGGTCGGCGGCGCATCCGTACACCTCGGCGCGCTCCTCGTTGTCGCCGCAGGTGAGGAGAAGGGCGATTGCCGCCGCCAGTTCCGACTTGCCCATCTTTTTCGGGATCTCGACATATGCCGTGTTAAACTGCCTGTAGCCGTTTGGTTTCAGGATGCCGAACACATCCCGGACAATCTGCTCCTGCCAGTCGATAAGCTCAAACGGTTTCCCAGCCCACGAGCCTTTGGTGTGGCAGAGGGCCTCGATAAACGCCACAGCGTAGTCGGCGGCTGCTTTGTCGTACACGGAGCCAGCCGCCATGAACGCCGTCGGTTTATATTTCTTCAGTTTTCGTATGATGGCCGCCTCCTTTATGAAAATTGGCAAAAGAAAAAGGACTCCCGTAGAAGCCCTGTTTCCGTTGGCCTATAGTTTCATCAGTACTATTAGCTGTTATCCGTTTCGCCCGTCAGGATGAAACGGCAGTATTCCGCTCTGTGTTCTTCGAGGTAAACCACCAGTTCGTGGAATCCTCGTACATACGCCTCATGCCTGACGCGGGGCACATCAAACATGTTCGTTACTCCGCTTGCGCGGATGGAGAGGATCTGCTCCCTTATCTTTTCAGTCATGGCCGTTTTCATCCGTCTCCACCGAATCACCGGTTGCACGGCACAGGATATCCACGTCGAAGCCCGCGTCCTTGTAACCCTCCAAAATGGTGGCGTAGTAATAGCAGCTTGGCTGGCCCAGCGGTCTGCCCTCATTCATGATGTAGGCCATCGCCTTTACGGTCTTGCCGCCCAGCCTGACATTGACCGTTTCCTTGCGGTAAAAAAACGGCCAGCCTTCATATCGGTCAAGTGCCGCCTCGTCGGCGGGGGTTATCTCCCAGACCAGCACGGGGACACTGCCGCCGAGGAATGGCTCCACGGTTGCCACGGCGTTTGCGTGCGCGCCCCTGAATCGAAGCCGCCAGCCTTTCATAACGCCGGCCCCAACGGGTTTTGCCGTGGGGCATCTGTCCGCCATCTGCCTGAGGTTCAGGTTTGAACCGTATGCAACGTATAACTTCTTGTTTCCATTCATTGTCTTAAATCCTCCTTTTCCAGCCTTGGTTTTTCAGGCGGCTCAGGCCGCCCGAAACCGCCATGCCGCACTGCCGTCCAGGTAGGCGGTCAGGTGCTCTCTGCAGTTTGCAAATTCGTCGCCGATAAAGCCGATGCGGTTCAGGTATGTCCTCATGGCGAATTTTTCGTTCTCGGTCTGCGGCTTCCTCGCCGATGCGCATTTCTGTGTCAGAGCCTGGTGGTTCAGCGCCAGGGCGAGGACGATGTAGCTTCTAATCTTTCCGGCGTGGAGTTCGCTGCTCTCACCCCCCAAAGTCTTGCGACTTTGCGGGGATCCCGCATTGAAGCCGCGAAGCTCAACCGTGTGGTTGCCCGTGAAGAAGCTGTGCAGGTTGAGGAAATGGTACCTGCTGTGGTGGTAATGCTGGTTTCGGCTCTCGCTGTATCCCTCGTACCAGATTTCCTCGATTTCACGCATGGTCTTAGGCTTGCGGCGGTTCATCTTTTCTACCAGGATGCCGTCCATCTTCTTGCAGTACCGCATCCTTTCCGGCGCAATCTGCAGTGCTTTATAGAAAAGGTCGTTCTTGCTGGCGATAATGTTGATGAAGTTCCGGATGCTTCTCGGCGTATGGCCCGCTCCGTCGAGGTGGATGTGGATGTTATGCAAAGCTTCACATAACATCCATTATGGCAAGAAGAACGTTATGCTAAGTTATTCTGCATTTTCAGCAGTATGGCACGCTCTAACTCTCACGGTTGATTGATTTTCTTCGCATAATATTCCACACTCATATCATCCCAATCAAGGGAAATATTTTTGTGGAGGTATCGAAATGAATCAACCAACCCCGAATCAATCACCGGTTCAAGCACTTGTCAACAGACTTGAATCGTATCTGGTGACACAAAATTACACCGTTGACACCCTACGGCACTATCGGCACGTCTGGCGACAGCTTGCCTGTTACGCCGATGAGAAAGGAATCGTAACTGCTGACGCCGAGTGGATGACGCAGTTTTTGCGCGAACATTACGGCATCAGCGATGGGAACTCGCTTACCAGAACGCAAAAAACCTATTACCGCGCCGCCGGTATGCTCTGCGATTTTCAGCGGTATGGGTATGTATTGCGTCGCAATCATACTAAGCGGGAGATATTCCCCCGGCGATACCAGTGCATATTTGAAGCAGCGGAGAAATATTGCGCACAAAACCGCATAGCAGAGAGAACACGACGGCAGTTTAGCGTACACCTACGCAGATTCGTATCCTTCTTGGAATCACGGAACCTGCGGATAGAAGCGATTGAGGCGGCTCATATGCGCGAGTATTTCCTTACGCTTGAGCCGCTGGCGAAGACCACTGTTGCCTTTGATCTTTATGTATTGCGTTCTGTTCTGCCCCTGCTGTTTGCGGACGGCGTCGCCTCGTCGGACTTGTCATTGCTCTGCCCTTCGGTGCGCGTCCCAGCTAGAGCCAAAATCCCATCAGCATACTCGCCGGAAGATATTCAGGCGATTCTGGATGCCGTGGACAGGGAAAACCCGCAGGGAAAACGCGATTACGCAATCCTGTTGCTTGCCGCCCGGCTTGGATTGCGTGTCGGCGACATCCGCGAACTGCGCTTTGAAAATATTCGCTGGGATGAGGCTGAAATCCGTTTTATTCAAAGCAAAACCGGCAACGAGATTGTCCTTCCGCTTTCCCATGAGCTTGGATGGGCGCTCATTGACTATGTGAAAAACGGACGTCCCATAACCGACAGCAAAGTCATATTTGTGCGCCACATCGCCCCATATGATGCATTCGGGAAAAACAACAATCTTAATAGCATTATTTCCAAGTACTTTAAAGCAGCCAACATCTATGTGCCTCCGGGCAAAAGGCACGGAATGCATGTGTTCCGCCACAGCCTGGCGAGCAGCATGCTGGCAAATGGAACGCCGCTGCCGGTTGTGTCGGAAGCCCTTGGTCACAGCGAGACGAATACCACCGCCAGATATCTTAAAATTGCTGTAGAGCAACTGCGGAGCTGCGCGTTGGAGGTGAGCGAGTGATGAAACCATGCAAAACTTCCTTACAAAGCCCGTTTGCGGCGCATATTGAGGCGTTCATCTCGCAAAAGCGAGCATTAGGATACCGCTACGGCGCAGAAGAACATCAGCTTCGGCGGTTTGATGTTTTTTGCGTGGAACAGAAAATTACCGAACCTACGCTGACAAAAGAATTAACGGAACAGTGGATTGAAAAACGAGCCGGGGAAGCAGCCAAAAGCCAGCATCTCCGTTGTTCTGCAATCCGTCAGTTCGCACTGTTTCTTTCGTCATGCGGGCTGGCGGCATATGTTTTACCGGTTCGAAAGAACACGGTGTCCCAGAGTTATGCGCCGTACATCTTCAGCGCAGAGGAATTGAAGGCGATTTTTCATGCTGCCGACCAAATGACGCCTTGCACGGTATCACCGTTTATCCACGAAGTGATGCCGATGATCCTCCGGCTTCTGTACGGCTGCGGTCTGCGGAGCGCCGAGGCATGTCATCTCAAAAAATGTGATGTTTCGCTGGACGACGGTGTGCTGACCATCCTGAACGCAAAGAACGAAAAGGATCGTCTGGTGCCGATGTCCGATTCCCTTGCTGACAGATGCCGCGCGTATTCTGAGCGGATGGAACTCCTGTGCCCGGATACCGCATATTTCTTTCCGAACAAATACGGTGGCTGCGTTGAACCGTTTACGATTTATCCATGGTTTCGCCGGTTCCTCTTTGAAGCAGGTATATCGCACCATGGGCGGGGCAAGGGGCCGCGCGTACACGATCTCCGGCACACGTTCGCCGTTCACAGCCTGCGAAAAATGGCCGGGGACGGCATGGATTTGTATTGTGCGCTTCCGGCGCTGTCCATGTATTTGGGACACGAGAATATTTCCGCGACCGAGAAATATCTTCGCATGACTGCGGCGGTTCACCCCGAAATCCTCGGACAGCTTCAGTGCGTTTACGGCAACATGCTGCCGGCGGCGGATTTGGAGGTGGCACAATGAAACCTTCGGATTTCGCTTACGCGCTGACGAAATATTTATCCGCTTATCTTCCCGGACAATGCAATGCCAGCGAAAACACTGTCCGCGCGTACAGGGATACGTTTAAGCTCCTGCTGCGCTTTGCGGATACGCAGCGAGGCATTTGTCCGGAACGTCTAACCCTCGCGGATGTTGACAAATCATTTGTTGAGGGCTTCCTGTCATGGCTTGAAACTGTGCAGGGCAACGCTGTGTCCACACGAAATCACCGGCTTGCGGGAATTCACGCCTTTTTCCGGTATTTGCAGAGCGAAAAGCCGGATATGATGCTTCAGTGCCAGCAAGTGCTCAGCATCCCGGTAAAAAGAACAGTGAAGCCAACCGTGAATTATCTGACGGTGGACGCGGTAAAAACCATTCTGGCCATGCCGGATACTTCAACCGTTTACGGAATGCGCGATCTCGCCTTGCTCGGTCTCCTTTATGACACGGGCGCGCGCGTTAGTGAACTCATAGAGTTAAGACCGAAAGATTTGCGTCTGGCCGCGCCGCCGGTTGTGACGCTCTTTGGCAAGGGCCGAAAATCCCGGCAATGCCCGCTCTCCTCAGAAATGACAGGTCATCTCGTGAAGTACTTGTCTGCTTGGGGTTTAGATGCTCCGGCTAAGTCCGATCATCCGCTGTTTGTCGGTCATAATGCCGAAAAACTGACACGAGCCGGTGTCGCGTATATCCTTAGTAAATACGCATCCGCCGCTCGTGAGAAAGATGCAAGCATTATCCCAACCATAGTGTCGCCGCATATGCTCCGGCACAGCAAGGCCATGCACTTGCTCCAAGCCGGGGTGAATCTCGTATATATTCGAGATTGGCTGGGACACGCCAGCGTCAAAACTACGGAAATCTACGCAAGGGCAGACTCCGAAATGAAACGTGCAGCCTTGCAGAAAGCGGCTTCCACAGTTATGCCGCAGCATAGTCGGCAATCATCGTGGTCAGAAGACGTTGAGCTGATGAAGTGGCTAAGTTCTCTCGGTAAGTGAAAATGTTATGCAAAGTCATTTGACGGTTAAGCCGCATGCTATGCGGCTTGCCGCCATTGACTCAGCATAATGTTCTTCTTGTCATAATGGATGCCGCAGGAGTTGTTGGCAAAGGCTCCTGCCCGGCGAAGCCGCCTGACCAGTTCCTGCAATGTGGCGATGTCCTCGCGGTAGGTCAGTATCGGGCTGACCAGTTCCACGCTGTAGTCCCTGCCTGCCGGAACCTTTTGCCTGCCGTCCTTCCTGCGGCAGTCGATGGAAGCGTCGCTCATGAACTTCCAGACCCTCCCGTCCGGCGCCGTGACTTTCTTGGTGTCGTAATAATCGCCCGCGCTGCTGACCATACCGCCGAGGTACTCAGCTGCGACCCTTGCCGCCTCGCTCCTTGTGATGCCCGTGAATTCAATCTCAATCCCGAATTTGCTTGTAAAGCATGTGCTTTATCCTCCTTCAAAGTGGTTGTGTGTGCCTTCCGGCATGTACATATATCACTCTGAAGGGGATTAATAGCAAGTCAATTATGAGAGTCTGTCTAAAAACCCCCTCAAGAGAGGGCAAAAAGCAAGACGTTTTTATATGGAAATTGGTGGAATTTAAAGGGAATTTGACTCTTCGCGTCGAAGGATATAGGTACAAAGACTGTTTATAGCGAGGCGATGTACCTTGTTTCGATTCGATGTGGACCCCCAAGTTAGCTTTTACGACTTTGCAGCCCTCTGGGACCAACTTGTGCCTGCCGATTCCGTCTTTCGCCTGTTTCGTGAATTGGCGCCCCTATTAATACAACCGGAGGATTTTACAGGTCTCTATTGCCTTGACAACGGACGTCCCAGTCATGCGGCCCGGCAGATGACGATGGCCTGCATGTTACAGGAAATGCTGGGCGAAACAGACCGGGGGATGGAAGCACAGACACGTGTGAACATCGAGGTCAAGTTTGCGTTAGGAATGGCCCTCGATGAACCGGGCATTGATCACGCCAATTTTGGCGTCCACCGGCAACGGCTCATCCAAAAGGAACTTGATAAGGTCTATCTCGATCGCTTTATCCGGTTGATGTACTACCTGGGCGTTTTGACAGGGAAAGAACCTTGGATAACGGACACGACCCATGTCATAGCTCCCATCAGTGCCCCCACGACCATCGAACTGATCCGCCAAGCCATGCGCCTGTTGGTGCGTCTTTTGGCGAAGCAATACAGTGTTCCATGGCATGCAATCCCCCATGCCCCTCGGGCGGTACGTTACCTGGAAACAGTGACGGAAGTGAAAGAGCATAACCTGGACGATAAGGCCAAAATGGAACGGCTTGTTGAAGTGGTCAGCGAGGCTGACGAACTGCTGGCCTACGTGGAGTCATCGGAGGCTTCGTGGAAGAAGAAGCCCGATGTCATTCATTACGCCCTTTTGCTTTGCCGTATCCTCCGTGAACGAATCATTCGGAAAGATGATGGAACTCTTGAGATAGCCCCCGGCGGTTCTGTCAAAGATATGATAGTTTCGGCTGTAGACAGCGAAGCCCGTTTCGGTTGTAAGGGCAAGACGAAATGGCGCGGGTATAAGATGGCCATCGTCGAAGTCGGAAATTCCGGATTTATCGCCGCCGCCGAGGCCATGAAAGCCAACGACTATGACGGCTCCAGTCTGGTGCCGTTAGCGGATCAGCTTCCCACCGATTGTGTAGAAAACCCGACGATCATTGGAGATACCCACTATGGTGCGGGCGATGACCGTGTCACCCTCAAGGAAAAAGGCATTGACGTAGTGGCGCCACTTTCACCAAAGACAAAATGTGATATCCTCGCGGGCGAGGGATTTCAAGTTTCCGAAGACCAAACACAACTGATCTGCCCGAGAGGAAAAGTCATCACCACCTATTCGGAAGTGGCAGATGGGAAGAACTTCGTGCTTCGCGCCAAGGACCATGATTGCAAGCACTGCCCTCGTTACACGACCTGTTTTAAAGAAAAGAAACATCGGCGCACGATTTTTATTCACAACGCCTATGGTGTCATGCTCGAGGCGGCAAAGCACTCCCAAACGAAAATCTATAAGGAACAGATGCGTCTTCGCAGCCGCATCGAAGCCAAGCAAAATGAACTGGTCAACCGTTACGGACTGCGCCGGGTTCGCCGTATCGGAAAACGAAATCTGGCTTATGCCGCCCGGCTCAGCGCGTTAGCGGCGAACTTTCAAAAACTCAACCGTCTACGAAATGATAAGAATGCAACCATGGTGTTGGAGGTGAGCGCCTTACGCGGTGTTGCTTTCAAAAAAGCCGCATAAGGTGCAAGGGGGAGATCTGCCCTTTTTGAGGAAAATCCTCAAAAAGGGCTGGTGAGACCGATAAAAAGACTCTAGTTTTTTGCTGTTTGTATTAAAAAATCATGCTTTTGCAAGGGCTGGCTAGGAATTTGCTTATTTTCTAGACGGCCTCTATGAGGTATAACCCACACAATTTTATAGGGGGGGAGGTTGCGTACTTTTACAGCTTTTTCACGGCATCCTCGCCGAATACCACGCCAAGGGTGGAGCCGTTGTCCCAGGAGCAGAATATCGTACCCGTGTCATCCACGAAGTCCACGGTTCCTTTGTCTCCAGGCCTCAATTTAGAGTACCGGTCACTCATCCGCACCAACTCCACACGAGTTCCCGCCGGGTATTGTTTTCGGAGCCTCTCCACGGTCTCCTTTGAAGGAAATTTATTCATTGGCTGTTACCACCGCCGCTTTTGGCCGCACCACATTCTTGAAGGCACTGTTGCCGGAAAGGTTCCGCAGCAGGATTTTCCTCGCCTGCTTGTACTCGTCGCCCACAAAGCCCAGCCTGATAAGGAACACGCGGAAGGCGAACTTCTCGTTGTCCACGGGCTTCTCTTTGGCGGTGACCCGTTTCTGTTCTTTTGCCGCCGTACACAGCGCGCCGATAAAACGGGAGTAGGCGCTGACCTCGTCACCGGTCGCGTTGAAGGAAAACCAGGGGAACTTCAGCGTGGTTTCCGTCCTAATGACGGGGAGTGCATCCGCGCCGACCGCTTTCTTGATAAGGCCGGCCTTGCTTGCGATGAGCCTGTCGAGGTTCTCGAGCGCCGCGTCGGTGAATCCCTCAAGCGGTATCTCAATCACCAAGCCCTCCGAGGGTTCCTCGAATTCAAAGCACCGTTCGGAAAGCCCCTCCAGCAGCTTTTCCACCAGTTCACTGTCCGTCATACTTCCGAAGGAGAGCGTCCCGTCCTTGTCGATTGTGAAATCGCCTATCTCGTAGGCGAAGGTCGGCGCCCCTTTGTAGGTTGCAGGCCAGCCGGCAATCTCGCCGACCGCCTTGGCCAGTTCCTTGCGGCGCGCACCGGTCACATTGTATTTTACTTCCATCTTTAAAAGCCTCCTTTGCTTCCTTGGTGATTACATATATCACTCAGAAGCTGTGGAATAGCAAGCTATATATTCGCAGAATGATAAGGTTTACCCCGGCTCTTTTTGCGCCAATGACACAATGCCGCAAAGGACGAAGCATACGCACGGGAGGGCCACGCCGTTGCCCCACATCTTATATTCCGCACTGTCGCTGTGCGGGTTCTGAAGCCATTTCACAATCTGCTTCCGGCTTTTGGGCTTTGAGGATGTACCCATGATTCTGCGGTATGTCTCGAACACGTCAGCCCACCATTCGATTTCCCCATCGGTCGGCTCCGGTGTTTCCAGTCCGCTACACCACCAATCAGGGAAGCCTTGAAGCCTTGCGCATTCGGTTGGCGTGAGCCTGCGGACGATATACAGCGGGCGGTTTACGATTTGCACGTCCTTATAGTCCCGGGCCATGAGGGTGGATGCCTTTTCCTCATGCACCTCGGTGAAGCCGCCAGTGGTCATGGCATAAGCCACAGCATGTTTATCACAGGTGTTGAGGGTAAAGGACACATCTTTATTTACTCCATCACCTTGCGGGCCATTCTTTTCCTCACGCCCGATCATGCTTCCTTGGAGTACGTAAGTCTGCCGGTGGATGCCCGGTTCAGCGGCGATTGCTCCGGCACGGTTATCCAAATCCCGGACTTCCTCCCGTTGGTTCTGGGTGAATGCCACAATAGCCATGCCTCCCTGGTTGCAGGAGGGGTTGCCGCCGTTGGCATTCAGTGTTCGGGAGGTATCGGCTTCATAAATTCCGCTGCGTGGGTTAGCAGACTTCATGGCGTTACTGTCCTTGGAACAAATCCCAAATACCTTCGGTACGAACACCGTCTGGTCGTTGTTGCAGGACAGGGTTGCGGACATATCATCCTGAATCAGTGCGCCCTTGCCGCCGCCTTCGCAGCCGGAACGTATCTTCAGGGTCAGAGGTACGTTGTTGCCCCCTGTCCCCATGCGGGAAGTAAGGGTCTGTACCTTGCCGCTTTTGTCCAGCGTAACTCTGCAATCCGCAGGGTGATTTTCAACTACCACGGCATGGGAGTGGTTGGCTTGCAACGTGTATGCGGGGTCACCGTCTTCTCCCACTCCGAATCCCGTGCTTTCGCCAAGGGAGATATGCCTTGTAGCAACCTGTGTGTTTATAGGGATGGCGACAGCCAACTGGTTGTCGCCCATATCGGCGCGCAGCGTTCCCGCCATGCCCTCGTCCAAGTGGCCGCCAATCCTTGAAACGGCGCCCGGTTCAAACACAATGGGCTGATGCCCGTGTTCTTCTGCACGGAGCGTGGCGGTCAGTCCTTCCGTGACCGACATGCAAGAGCCGCCTTGGTCGTTTAAGACGCGGATTGGCTCTCCAGGGCAGTCCTTAAAATTGACGGAAGTTCTTTGCCCCGTAGGGAAGCCCGGCGTAAAATCCCTTGACACGCCTTCGGGCTCAAATAGAACCTCTCCGGCGCGTTCGCTTCCAAAATCAGCGACAAGGTAGATTCTTTTGCGCCGTTGGGCGACCCCGAAATATTGCGCGTCAACAGTCCTGTAAGCAACGCTCCATCCGTCGCCCACGAGAATGTCGGCGTAAGGCCAGCCGTTTTTGTCAGGCGCAGGCACCTGGGCTTCCGGCTCGGCGATTTGTACGATTGAGTCGAGGACGGCCTTGAAGTCGCGTCCTTTGTTTGAGGAAAACGCGCCGGGCACGTTCTCCCACAGGATAAATCTTGGGTACCGCCCATTTGTAGCGCACCTCATTTCTTTAATGATCCTGATTGCCTCGTAAAATAGAACGGATTGTGGGCCTTTAAGGCCGGCTCTCTTGCCCGCGACCGACATATCGGTGCAGGGCGAGCCAAAGGATATAATGTCCACTGGTTCGATTTCCGTTCCGTTTATACAGGAGATGTCGCCGTAGTGCTTCATCTGCGGCAGCCGCCTGGTGGTCACACGGATGGGGAACGGCTCTATTTCCGAAGCCCAGACCGGGGTTATCCCATTTAAAACGGCTCCGAGCGGAAAGCCGCCGGAGCCGTCGAAGAGCGAGCCGAGGGTAAGCTGTCTATCCATCAGCAGTCACCTCACTGTAGGGAATCTTTGCACCACCCCGTATAAGGATTACATTATCTGTACCTGCCTGTTCGATGTACCGCTTCACGATAACATCGCAGAATTTCTCATCCAGTTCGACCGTGTGGCAAATTCGGTCGGTCTGCTCGCAGGCGATGAGGGTGCTGCCCGAACCTCCGAAGGGGTCGAGGACAATACAGCCTGTCATACTGGAGTTGAGGATCGGGTAGGCAATAAGCGGCACAGGCTTCATCGTGGGGTGGTCGGCGTTCTTCTTCGGCTTGTCGAATTCCCAGACGGTGGACTGCTTGCGGTCGGAGTACCAGGCATGCTTGCCCGCTTTCTTCCAGCCGAAGAGAATGGGTTCATGCTGCCACTGGTAGGGCGACCGGCCCAATACCAGCGATTGCTTCTTCCAGATGCACGTCCCCGACAGATAAAACCCGGCGTCGGAAAATGCCCTGCGGAAGTTCAGGCCCTCGGTGTCCGCATGGAATATATAGATGGACGCTTCCTTCGCCATCGCCTTTTCGGTCAATGTGAAAGCGTCCAGCAGGAACCGGTAAAACTTGTCATCCGCCATGTTGTCGTTCTTAATTTTTCCCGCCTTTCCCTCGTAATTGACGTTATACGGAGGGTCTGTGACCACGAGGTTGGCGAGTTTTCCGTCCATGAGCAGGGAGAAGGTCTCCGGTTTGGTGCTGTCGCCGCAGACAAGGCGGTGACGCCCCAGCAGCCACAGGTCGCCCGGTTTTGTGACGGCGGGCTTTTGCAGTTCGCCCTCCACGTCAAAGTCATCGTCTTTAATATCTTCGATGTTGCCCATCAGCTTATTCAGTTCGGCATCATCGAAGCCAAGGAGCGAAATATCGAAGTCCGCTCCCTGCAGGTCAGAGAGCTCCACCGAAAGCATCTCAGCATCCCAGCCTGCATTCAGCGCAAGGCGGTTGTCTGCGATAATGTAGGCTCTTTTCTGGGCTTCGGTCAGGTGTTCTGCGAACACGCAGGGAACCTCCGCAATGCCTTCCTCCTTAGCGGCGAGGACGCGGCCGTGTCCGGCAATAATGTTCAGGTCTTTATCCACGATGACCGGATTGACAAAACCGAACTCGCGAAGGCTCGCCCGAAGCTGGAGTATCTGTTCCTTACTATGGGTACGAGCGTTGCGGGCATACGGCACCAGTTTGTCTGTATTCACTTTTTCAAAACGCTCGGTTGTATTCATAAAGCGTTACCGTCCTTTCCTGCCCGACAGGAGGGCTTCCATGATATCGTCCTGCGGATTGCCGACGAAAGCCGTGGTGCAGTTTTGCTTGACTATGTCAAAAATCTCATACCAGATGAGATTTGCCTGCTTCTGGAACGACTGGCTCATTTGCACAAAGGGGCTGGTGATCGCACCGCCTGTAGTAGGGTGCTTGCCCAGAAGCCCGTAGGTGCTAATAGCCTCTTCGCACTGGATATAACGCGTAAATGCCTGCGCATAGGCTTCAATCAGCCTGGGGTTGACGAACTTCTCGCAACCGCGCTCTTTGAGCCACTTCCACGTTTCAATAAACAGCGCATCGGCGCCCAGCGGTTTCCCGTCTTTTTGTCTTGCCCGGAGGTAGTCACTCGGCTCCGGCATGTCTTCGCCATATAAATCCGCCGCGCCGTCAAGGTCGCTTGCTTCGAGCATCGACTCGGGGTGCAGATCCGTGGCTTCTAAAATCCGGGCGGCTTTCCCCGTTGCGATCTTCTCTGCAAGGGGTTGTGGTTTGTCCCCGGCGCGCACGCGGCGGCCTCCTCTGTTTGTTCCGTCTTTTGCCACGCGCCGTCACCTCCCTTCGTGGCAGGGCTTTAATCCCCTGTTTGAACCGGTATTTTTTCGCGCGTGACCCCACGCCCGTTGCACGCGAGAGAAGTCACAGAGATTTCGACCGCCCCTACCGGTCCCAGCGTCCGCCTTCTCGGGCGGTGATCTCGGAGTGGCAGGGGGTACATAACGACATGAGGTTGCTCATATCGTTGGTGCCGCCTTGGGACAGCGGCTTGATGTGGTGTACTTCCTCGGCGGGTGTGATCCGTCCTTGCTTCTCGCATTGCTCGCAAAGCGGGTGCGCCGCGATGTAGCGGTCGCGGATTCTCTTCCACGTCCTGCCGTAGCGTTTCCTTACGGCGGGGTCGCGCTGGTAGCGTTCGTATCGTTTTGCTTCTTCCTTGGCGTGCTTCTCACAGAATCTGCCGCCCGTCAGCTTCGAGCAGCCGGGGTGGGAACACGGACGCTTTGGTCTGTATGGCATTGGGCCACCTCGCTTGGGGCAAACAAAAAGCCCCCGCGAGTTTCCCCGTGAAGGCTCTGATCACAGTTTTCGATGCTACCATTATACAACGCCCGTCCGCAAACAAACCGCATGAATTCCGCACACTTTATCCGAAGAGAAGAATCCGCAGGTGTTTCAGGGCGTCACTGCGCATCTGCTCAATCTTCCGCTCGCTGTAGCTGAGTTCACTCATCAGGCGGTAGGTTGCGCCGGACTTCTGGTTATCACCCATGTAGAATTCAGATAGGATATGCTGTTCGGTGTCGGTCATGCTAGACCACGCAGGCTCAAACCAAGCCATGTACTCTATCGCCTGGCTGTAGCGTTCCCGCAGGATGTCCAGCTTGTCAATCTGCGCGGCCAGCTTATCGGCCCCCGCCTGGGGGTTCCTTGCGGACGGCAGCCCGGACAGTTTGGGACCCCTGGGTGAAGCCATTTGCTCATACACATCCTTGATTTCCTGGGGCGTGTTGTTGATGATAAACCGCATGTTTTCGTAGTCGCGTATGGCGGCTACCGTAGCGGCGTTCTTATTGATATATTTCAGCGCAATCATATGCCAGCCTCCTTTTCAAGGTTTGCCTTGACCGCATCAATCAAAGCGGTCTGGGTTTTGTCTTTGAGCCGTAATGCTTTCATAACCTGCTCGTCAATCGTACCCTTGGTGATAATGTGGTGGATGACCACGGTTTCTTTTTGCCCCTGACGCCAGAGCCGGGCGTTGGTCTGCTGGTAGAGTTCCAACGACCATGTCAGCCCAAACCATACGAGGGTGGAACCACCGGCCTGCAGGTTCAAACCGTGGCCGGCAGAAGCCGGGTGGATGACTGCTACCGGGATTTCGCCGTCATTCCATCGCCTGATGGAATCGACGCTATCCAGCCGCTCGGCGGGGAAACGCTTAAGTATACGGTTTAGGTCATGCTTATACCAGTAGGCGATCAGAACGGGCTTGCCATTGGCGGCTTCAAGGATATCTTCTAAGGCGTCAAGCTTACGGCCGTGGATATTGACAACTGAGCCATCATCGGCATAAACTGCACCATTAGCCATCTGCAGCAGCTTGTTCGACAGGCTCGCGGCGCTTCCGGCATCAATCTCTTGCCCTTCCAGTGAAAGGACGAGCTCTCGCTTCATGGTTTCGTAAACTTTTTTCTCTTTTTCCGACAGCCGCACGGGGATCTCGTTTATCACGCATTCCGGCATCTTGAGGTAGTCTGTGCTTTTCATACTTATCGTGATGTCGGAAATACGGCGGTAAATCTCGTCCTCCGCCCCGGGCAGGGGCTTATAACTGAAAACAACCTGCTGATTGCGCTTATCCGGGGTAAAGAAGCTGTTACGGTAATGGGTGATGAATCGGCCGAGCCGCTGGCCCATGTCGAGAATGCCGATTTCCGCCCATAAATCCATGAGGCCGTTACCGGAAGGGGTACCTGTCAGCCCCACGATGCGTTTTACCTTCGGACGGACACGGCGCAGTGCCTTGAACCGCTTTGAACCGTATGCCTTGAAGGAGGAAAGCTCATCAACCACCACCATGTCGTAGTCGAAGGGCAGCTTGCTCTTGTTTACCAGCCAGTCCACGTTTTCACGGTTGATCAGATACACATCGACGTTTTGCATAAGCGCAAACCTGCGTTCCTGCTCCGTACCGACAGCCACCGAGTATGTCAGGCCTTTTAGGTGGTCCCACTTTTCGATTTCCGCAGGCCATGTGTCCCTTGCAACCCGCAGCGGGGCGATAACCAGCACTTTGCGGATGAGGAAGCTGTCAAGCGCAAGGTCGAAGATGGCGGTAAGGGTAATAACGCTTTTGCCAAGCCCCATATCCAGAAATACCGCTGAGATAGGGTGTTCCAGTATGAAATTTGTCACATAGGATTGATAGTCATGAGGACTGTATTTCATCAAGGATTCCTCCAATCTGCCCGGCACCGTCAATGCAGAATACTAAAAAGCCTAACGCTTCCAGTTGTCTTTTTCGTTTTTCCTGCAACGGGCGCGGCCGTTTGCCCGATGCCTTGAGTTCTATGAACGCCAGCTTCCCATGGGGGAGCAGTACTAAGCGGTCAGGCACCCCATCGAAACCCGGTGATATCAGCTTCAGGGCGATGCCGCCCATTGACTTGACTGTGTTTTTGAGTTTTATTTCTATGGTTTTTTCTCTCATACAAGTCCTTTCTGCCAGTTCCAAGGTTCTAAAGTTCCACGAATTCCATATAACCTATACGCGCGTATATGCGGGTACACACGATAGCTCTTTTCCTATATCCATAATTCTTTATTTATATTGGAACTATGGAACCCTTGGAAAAAGCGTTGATATATCAAGGTTCTAAGAGATTCCAAGATTGGAATTTCCGGTTCCGTCTATGGTTCGTACCCACACATACTGGGCGCCATAGCCCTTGATTTTCTTTTTCTGGCCTGAATATACCCAGCCGCCAATCTTTTGCATGATCAGCTTGATTTTGTAGCTGTCAGCCTGGCGCTCGAACTTACCTCGGTCATTGCCGAAGCATTCGCACCAGATTTCCATATTGCTGACAAACTCACGCTGGTTTTTGCCTTCCGGATGCAATGGGTCGTCCGAGGAAAAGTAATGTTTCCGGTTGTATAAATCCATGTCGTACCAGTTATCCGGCAGAAGCATATCGAGGTATTCGCGAACCACGCCTTCGCGCTCATCGGCTTCAAGGGCCGTCGTCTGTTCAGCTTTTGCCTGTTCTGCCGCGCTGCCTTCAAGATAAAGCTTTTCGCCTTGCTTCCAGTAGTGCTTCGCTTCCGCCCAAATTTGAGGCACATCGGTTTCGGGCAAATCCCAGCCTTTTTTACTGCCACCCCAGACACGCACGACCCAGAAACGGCGGTTTCCGGTGGTATCACGAAGGAATCCAGCATTTTCCGCATTCGTGGAGCCGACGATAATACATTGGCGCGGATGGCTTTCTACTGTTCGCCCGTAGGAAGGGCGGTACTGGTCGTCCTGCCGGGAAAGGAAGCCTTTGATGTTGTTGACATCCATTTTTGACAGGCCCGCCAGTTCGGGGATTTCCACAATCCAGACACCCTGGATTTTCTCTGCGGCATCTTTGCCTTTGCCCATATCGGTAAAATTCAGGCTGTCGGAAAACCATTCCCCGGCAAGCCGGGCAAAGAAGGTGGACTTGCCGAGGTCGGTCCGTCCGTTCAGCACCAGCATGGAGTCGAACTTAATGCCCGGCTGATAGATACGGGCCACCGCCGCCGCGAGAGTTTTTCGGGTAACCATCCTGGTATACTCCGTATCCTCCGCGCCAAAATACCGGACAAGCAAGGTTTCCACCCGCTTGGTGCCATCCCATTCGGGCAGATTGTCGAGGTAATCGCGGATAGGATGATAGGCACGGTCGTCCGCAGCCTTAGTGAGCGCAAGCTCATAGTTGCGGGAAGAAAACGTGCCGTAGGTTTTATCCACATAAGCCACAAGCTGCGCCATATCCGCATCCCGCCATGCCTGGTAGGGGCGTTCCCACGGCAGGGCGTCATCGCCGTAAATCTGATTCGCAAGGCGGTTATAGCGGATGCCTTGCAGCTTTGGGTCGTTTTTCAGGATGAGCAGAAGATTGCCAAGGGAGTTTTTAAGCACGGTGGAGCGCGGTTCATACTCGAGGTTTTTCTCCCAGTCCGTATCTTCTTCGGCAAATTCGGCCGATGCCTGCGCCCGGCGTTCTTCTGCCAAAAGCAGCTTCACACGCTCGTCATTTACCGCAAGCTCCGTCATTGCCTTATAGGACGGCAGCTTGCTCACCGGGGTATCTTCGGCGGACTTATCGTCAAGGGCGCGGAATTTATGAAGCCGTACCAGGTCAAAAGCATTCAGCAGTTTTCCGCAGGCGGGGTCGGTGGCGTGATGGCTGTACACATACACGCTGTCATAGATAACCACGCCCGCACTGCTGTCAGCTGGGATATAGTCGTATCTGCCGTTCATGGCGGATGGCTCATATACATCGGAGAGGAAAGCTTCGATTGCCTCCTCAACGGTATAGGTACGGTTGAACGCACCGATGATGCCCGGCTTGGTGAGCGGATTCCCTGCTTCGGCGACACCGCTCCGCACCACCTCGGATTGACGGCTGGAGCGCGGCCAAGTGGACTCGTCCTGCCAATCGTCATAGCGGGTAAGGTATTCATCCGGGTTAATGTCGATTCCATCCTTCTTCCGGAACCAGAATTCGCCGTTCATAGAGGTGGACGGCCAGTACATGAGCCGGTGGGCTTCATAGGTCGTATCGTCAAAAAGGTCAATTCCAATGTCCTTTGCCACCATCCGGGCTACCGCAGGATATTCCGCTTCGCTGACATCACGGGAGAGCGGGATGGCAAGGCGGATACGGGGCTTTTCAGGAGTGTGCTTATGTGTAGAGTAGGCACAGCACCTAAAGTCGCACTTCATAATGACTTCGTCCCAAACGCCCGGAGTGCCGTAGTCCATATCCAGAAGGATCATGGAGCGGCAGAGTACAAATCCCTTTTTACGGCGGCCCGACTTTAGGTGGCCGGCCACATAGCCGCCGACATCCTTGATAGCGTCCTGCTGACCTTTCTTCAGTTTTCGGTATTCCTCCACGGTTTCCGTGGTGCGGACAGTGGTATTAACCCGTGTGCAAAAGTCATCCCAGGAGATGTCGCTGTTTTTCCACTTCTTATCCATGCGGCTGTTACCGTATGAAATCTTCATTCCGAGACCTCCTTGCAGTCATCAGAAAAATATCTGATGGTGTATTTCTTTCGCTTGGCTCTTTCAATCTCAGCGTTCATTCCGGAGGAGATATAGCCGCCAAACACCCAGACTTCCGCGCATTTTGACATAAGTACATTGCCAAAGAGTAAACCCAGGCTGCATTCAGCCGGGTTGTCGTCATCTAAAAATTGAGGGTAAAGCAGGTGCGGTGTGAAAGGGATATATCCCATTTCAACCGCAAACCGGCTGTACCGCCTGGCCGACTTGATGTTGCTTTCGACATTCCCGGAATATGGGGAACAGATATATACAAGGGGCCTGAAAGCTTTTGCGGCTTTTTCCTCTTGCTCTACAGCTGTCAAGGCCTCATAGGCGGTGGGGTCGTAATAACCTTCCGAGTTGAATTTATTGATGCCCATAGGTCGACCTCGCTTTCACGCCGGCTTTTCGAGCAGCTTCAGCTTATACCATTCCAGGTGGCGCTTGCGCTGTTCGTAATCCGGTACGGCAACCAGCAAGCCGATATCGACCTTCTGTAGCGTTTCCATCATCCTGACCTGCTCGTCCGTCAGGTAAGGGCGGATGCTGGTGCCTTTTTCAAGGCCGTGTGCCTGCCTGAACTGTTTTGCCGACATCCCGGTAACAATGCGGTTTATCATGTCGCACTCGTTGCTGAAATGGTATGGCTTGGGATTTTCATGCAGCAGCTTGATGTTTTCGGTCAGCAGCGGGAATTCCTTACGGGCGGCGACAAGTGTTTTGATAAACTGTTCCATCTCGTTAAAGCGCCTGATATACAGTTCCTTGAACCTCATCGCTTTCTGCCCCGTATATCCCATGACCAGCATGGTGAAACCGTCGCGGGTCATCATGTAGCACGGCAGTTTTCTCCCGGTACTGTCCTTGTAAAAGGTCTGCTCAAAATTGGATTTAGTGAAGTCCTCACTCAATCCAGATTTGGTGTCAGTGATTTTTGCTATATCGCGAAGAACGTGGAAATGTTCCTTCTCGAAATACCGGGCAACAAACAGGCTGTCGACCCTCGCAGTGTCGTTGGTATCGGCGAAAACGCCGTATTTGTCTTTTGGAATTAATTCCTTCATCTGTTTCCCTCCAATCTTGACCTGCTGCATTCCGGGCAGTAAACCGCCGTACCGTACAGATCACCTTCACCGTCGTTGAACAGTTCCGCAAGGTCAATCCTGACCTCACACCCACAGCCGGGGCAGGTACAGAACACATTGTCATCGTGGATTTCCACGGTGATCCCCACTGTGTCGTTGATCTTTTCTCTTACATAGAACATAGGCAAACCTCCATTCTTGAAGGCATCATTGCCCTCTAAAACTCTCAGGACAGAAACTGTCGCTGTGAGTACCAAAAGCATCAATCTTTTTTGTAAAAATCTGTTTCATATCCATCCGCCCGCAGTAAAAGGCCTTTTGCCCAGGGTGGTGTTTGGCCCATTTGTTTGCATACAGCCTCGGTGGACATTCGGCGGTCAGCTTCGATAACAATCTCATCGTGAACGTGCATCACGATGGAGCAGTGCCTAAGATTCCGCATGGCATAGCAGAGGATGTCCCGGCTCGTGGCCTGCACGATATTTTCCGTGAGTTTCGGGCCATAGCTTTCAATCCGTTCCCATTTCTTTGCGCCGCCGACACCTTCGTAGGTGATGCAGTCCGAACCGAAGCGGTTCTGACCAATACGCGGCTTCACATAGGCAAGACGCCTGCCGGAAGGGAGCGTTATAAAGAACATCCCGCTCTGATAGGAAAAGCGGATGCCGTGTGTTTCTGTGGTGGTGCGCTCCCTGACTGCCTTCATGGCGGCACGGTCAATATCCCACCAGAGTCTCACGATTTTGGGGTTCGAGGATCTCCAGGCGGAAACAAGTGGTTGAAGTTCCTCCTCTTCAAGCCCCATCTCCAATGCGCCCATAGCTTTGAGCGCACCGACCGACCCGCCGTATCCGAGGGCGAGTTCCGCGATTTTGCCTTTTTGCCGCAGGTGGCCGTTGACACCGTTCTTTTCCACAGGAACATGGAACATCTGGGAAGCGGAAGCACAGTAGATATCGCCGCCGGATTCAAAGACCTCCTGCCGCCATTTTTCGCCCGCAAGCCAGGCGATGACCCTCGCTTCAATCGCCGAGAAGTCCGCCACGATGAATTTACAGCCTTTTTTCGGCACAAAGGCGGTACGGATGAGTTCCGACAGTACCTCCGGCACTGAGTCGTAGAGCATTTCCAAAGCTGCGAAGTTGCCGGAACGCACAAGGCTTCGGGCCTGTTCCAGGTCGGGCATGTGGTTCTGGGGCAGGTTCTGCAATTGTATTAATCTGCCTGCCCATCTGCCGGTTCGGTTGGCGCCGTAAAATTGGAACATTCCACGGGCGCGACCGTCGGTGCAGACTACGTTTTCCATGGCCGTATATTTCTTGACCGATGACTTTGCCAGTGACTGCCTGAGTTCCAACACCTTACCGAGCGGTTCTGATGCAGTCTTTAAAAGTTCCACCACAGCCTTCTTGCCAAGCGTATCGGTTTCAAGGCCGTGGTCGGAAAGCCACTGCTTCATCTGAACCACGGAGTTGGGATTCTCCAGCTCAGTCAATTCACGTATCATGCCAGTCAGTTTGGAACGGGATCGGTTATCCATTTCGATGGCTTGACGCACGAGATCCATATCCAGAGCAACGCCACGGTCGTTAATCTCTTGATCGAGGTGGTATTCCCCCCAAACGCCCTCGGGTACGGGAAACTTAGCCAGCTTCTGCTGTATCGCCATCTCAGTTTCAACATCGCGAAGGTTGTAGGCCTTGAATGCAGCCCATTTGTCCGGGGCGTGGATTGGCAGGTTTCTTGTACGGCCTTCATTGGAGACTGTAGGTTTGCACGGCACAGAAAAATGCCGAATTAAGTCTTTGCCCTCCGTGAGCTTCTGCTTTTCAAGGCCAAGGACGGCGCCGGTTCCTTCAAGGGAGAGGGGCAGGCCCATGTATGCCGACCACACCATCGTGCAGCGCCATGACATTGGATCAAGATATTGACCTGTGGGCAACCCTAACCACTTTGACAAGCAGATGCGTTCAAACTGGGCGTTGAAAGCCCACTTCGTCACATCCTTATCGGTTAGTGCATCGACGACTTTGGATGGGATTGCTTCGCTACACATGAGGTCAACCACCTGAACCTCGCCGCCATCAACGGAATATCCGAAGAGCAGGATTGCAAAGTCCGGGGATTCCGTATAGCGATAGACCCCGCTTTTGGCGAGGTCTACACTGCTGTACGTTTCTATGTCGATATTGAGCGCCCTCACGAGAGGAAGTCCTCATCGATTTCGGTAGCAAAATCGTCTTCAGCCCTGGACTTGCCGCCGAGTGGTTCGCCATCACGGATTTTCTGCAGATTGTTCAGTCCGCAGGCGATGCCCCTGTTTCCGTTGCTGTTAAAGGCATAAAAGTTGATACTTGCCCTGCCGTAGACGCCGCTGTAAACCTCGGAACGGTCAAGGATGGGCTGGCGGTCGGCATCCACGATGCCGGGTGCGGTCGAGGAGTTGGCGTTAATGAAGTAGGCGTTGGCATAGGCAGGATCGTCAGGGCGTTCGGTATCACCGTCACGCAGAGGTGTCTTGATAGCGGAAAGGGGCGGTACGGTTTTGCCGTTGCCTTTCAGCTTGGCTTCACCCTCGTGGTAGGCGGCTTCAATTGCGGCCTTGAGTTTTGCTATGGTGCGAGTATCGGACTTGGGGATGATAAGCGATACGGAGAACTTCGGAGTGCCTCCGTTTATGGACTTGGCCTCCCAGACGTTGGCATAAGACCAGCGGGTGTCGGGGCCGGTGATAACCTTCATAGGGTTTGCGTTGGCTTTGTTTGTGTTGTTTGACATAAGATTTTCCTCCTTAAAATTCACTAAAGTCTTGTTGCGCGGTATGGATTGCCGGGCGTTTATCGCTTTCCGGCACAAGCGTCGGTTTGCCGGGTGGCTTATCAATGAAGCCGCCGAGAACTTCTTCAAAGCGTTTTTTCCCGAGCAGAGATGTCATGGCGGTGATGCCCAGAACCTTGCGTTCGTATGGATCGAATCCCGCCGCGCTGACTGCGTCAGCCACTGCGGACTCGTCGGTGTATCTGCGGTTGGATCGGCCTTCGACCAGTTTCCACCCGTTCCACTGCTTACCGCCGAGGGCAGCCTGCAGGGCGTAGTCCTTGATGTCGTTGGCCCATGAGACCAAGTCATCAATTTTCCCGAGGATATCCTCAACCTCGGCGTCCTCCAGCAGAGGGGGAAGCTTGAAGTCATATCGGGCGAGTTCCAGGTTGTGTTCGGCTCTGGCGCGGCACTCGTGCTTTACTTTGCAGAACTGACACCATTCGCCGCAGTTAAATCGCCCGCCACCGGCGTAAGCGAGTTCGGCTGCCGGTTTCAGGACTTCCTCAGCCCATTGGTACAATGATTCCTTGGAAACCGTGTAGGTGGATACGTTGTCGCGCCTTGGTTGGTAGATGGTCATGGAAACCGTAACGATGTCATAGATGTCATCGAAGATTTCCAAGGCTCCCAGTGCATATAGCATCATTTGCGGGTTATCCTCGGCTTCCACCAAAACGCCCTGGCCATGCTTGTAATCCACGATGTAGAGCGTACCGTCTGCGATAACCAAACAGTCGCCGGTGCCGAAGCCGCCCTCAACATATTTGGAGAAGTCGAGCCGTTGTTCGATGAGGACAACCGGGTCAGCACAGGTCTGCTTTGCCGTTTCCACAATTTCGAGGATGTAGGCGGCATAGCCGTTAGCGCAGTCCTCCATCTCTTCGTTGTAGTAGGTAAGGTCGGAGGTTGGGTCTTTGGCACGGATACCGAGCGCGGTCTTCAGCTTATACTCGCAGAGCGTATGAGCGTCCGTTCCTTCGGCGGCATAGTCGCTGCCCTTGTCCTCATAACTCTCACAAAGCCTTGCGGAAGGCGGGCAGTTCAGCCACCTGTGAGAAGAGGAGGCCGAAAGGAGAGAGTGTTTACCCATTTCCCAGCACCTCGGCTTCCGCAAGCAGTGCCGGATATTCTGAAGGGTCGATTTCCGACAACTTCGCAGCACCGTGCTTTTCAAGCAGAGCGCGGACTTCGGCGGTATGCCCGGCGCGGCTCTTTTCCGCAAGCACAGCCCTGACTGCCTCAAGTGTAATGGGCTTCTCAACCTGCGCAGAGACTTCTGCATTCGGCTGATCCGCAGTCTGAACATCCTCATTACCGCTGAACAAGGCTGCAAGCGATTCCGATATGCCGATAAGGGCTTCACCGCAGCGCTTCAGTTCCGTTACCGCAAGGGACAGTTCACTCATTTTGCTCATCCGATTTTCCTCCTTCCTCCTTATGTTCGTCCTGCCGTGAAAGCATTGTCAGCTTCCGGGCTAGGCGTTTTGACACCACGCTGATTGCCGTGAGGACATCCGCCAATTCCTCGTCCATCTCACGGTCACGGCATTCGATGTCGGCTTGTTTTGCTTGTGTATCCATTTTTAAACCTCCGTTCCGAGGGCTCTTTTATTTCCCTCATCTTCCACAGGACAGAAGATGGAAAGTTGAGTACTGGTATTGGAAATTTTCTTTTTTGGTGCTGCCCTCTGATATCCATAGGACACCAGAGGGCGTGAGTGTAAGGATCAGATAAAGTCTTTGAGGCGTTGGCGTAACTGGGCAAACAGCTTGTTCTTGCGCTTGTTGACCGCCTTCTGCGACAGGCCGATTTCGGCGGCGATTTCCCGCTCGGATTTGCCAATGCTGAAGAGTTCCATGATTCTGCGGTTGTCCGGGTCCAGTTCCTCCAGAGCGGCGTAAAGCTCTTCGAAAAGCAGCTTGTCCGCTATGAGTTCGGCGATATCAATGGGGTCGGAAGGTTCAAAGCCGCTTTCTTCAGTAAGGCTGTCGAGCGAGAGGATACTGCCTGTCCGCTGTTTCTCGCACTTGCTGCAGTCGCCGGTGCAGCGTTTTATGCCACCCTTTCCGTTGCTGATAACACAGCGCTTTTCACGTTCTTTGCGCTTGCGTTCTGCCCATGCCGGACGCTTGTAAGCGCGGTAACTTTCTTCGGTAACAGTGATTTGTTGACCATCGATGGGGATGTAATGTTTTTGGTTTTCCATAATTTGACTCCTTTGGTTTTCAAATTTTTGAATTCCGGAGGAGCCGAATAAATCCGTAGAACAAAAAACGACGGCCGGGATAGTCCTCTTATATGAGAACTAATCCAGACCGTCGTGCAGCTCTGCGGATTCTCTATTCAGTTGATTAACGCTTACGCTACGCAGAAATGGCTTTCTACGTGGAAAGCAGTATCATTTATTCGTGTGACTATTGTCACAATGCCTTCACGTTCAATCCTGAACGTTCCTCCGATAGGTATTTGTGTACTGGTTTTGCATCGTTTATATACAACTTCCACAAGTCCTGTAGCTGCGTTTCCCTTACAGGCAATACGACCGTTACAATCGCGAATCTCTTCCATGGGTTGTCCTCCTTTTTGCAAAAAGTACGACTTGTCTGACCGTCTGTGTTAATTTTATTGATTCGAACATGATAAGTCCTCAGCCACAACTCCGCTGCCCCTCCGCCGTGGCTCAGCAAATTTCGATTCGCTTTTTATCGCCAAAGGAACTAAGCGTTTGCAGAGGTAGAATCAGCATAATCAAATTTATTATTGAAATTCGCTTAGTAGTTTGCTAAAATAATAGAAACGCGTCTTTGAATACCGTGTAGTGCTTGGAGGCGATAGAATGGCATTTAGTTATAACAAACTATGGAAACTTTTAATTGATAAAAAGATGATGAAAAAAGATTTGATGGCGAAGACGAATTTGACATCGACAACGATGGCGAAGATGAGTAAGGACTTGCCGGTAAGCATGGATGTGTTAGCCAGAATATGTAAGGCGCTTGATGTCAACATTGGCGATATTGTTGACTATGTCGATGATGAGACTCCGACTATCTAAATTCATTGAAAGGGGGCGCAATGTTTGAAAAGGCTGTGCTTTGGTACGTTTGCAACAATTCTGAAAATATGCATGGCAAAAAGAGTTACGCAGAAGCGGCTATGCGGTACCATACTGCTCTCTATTGCGCCTGATTATGATATTCGTAGCGATGATGGTACTGTTTCAGATTTGATACTCGGTAAAAAAAATCTATCGCCCTATGTGACTGATGTTGCTCCGACAGCAGATGCTCGTGCTGCTTCAAATTACTTTAAACAGAACATCCTTCCCTTGTTGGATAGCAACAAAAAGAGCCTCATCGTTCTTGCGTTGAAGGACATGATTGCTTCTGATGACACAATTGAGCCAGACACAGTTGTTGAAAAAGTGAATGACATGACAAAGAAAAATATCGCAGGACGTGATGCTTTTGTTCTGGAGGATTTTCTTGCCGGAATTTTCCTTTATACAGCAGTCAATGTTGAAAACAGAAATTGTGAAGAAAATGTAAAAAAGATAACTGACGAGTACATACAATCTTTTGAGGCTCAAAAAACGAATATAAGCTTCCTTACGGCATATAGCAGATTTTCTACGGAGACAGCCGATGAAATCGCGATTGACACTCACTCCTTAGTGCTTCTAGCAGAAACTGGGGGTAAGTGTCAAAAATGCGGAAGACTGTTGGGCATAAAAAAGGAAGGTAACGACGTTAACTACGCTAAGGTCGTTCACCTTTCCGAAACCGATGATGTTGTTCTTTGTGTTGACTGTGAACGCGAAATGCGCAATGCCTCTGAAGAAGAAAAATCGGCTTTGCTTTCGGACAAGCATGACTTGGAAAATCTTATGGCGGCAAGGGATGCAACGTCACGATATGCGTTAGAAAAGCAAGTTGAATATGTGCTTCGTGAAGTCCAGTTGATGGATGTTACTGACGATACACGACTCAAAATTGAACCTGTAAAGGTTGAGAGAAAAATCACTGAAAAGCGGTTGAAAGAGCGAGTGCTTTTTGATGTCAGGCAGTTGTACGAAGGCGTCAATAATGCATTAGATCGATTATCCGGGGAAAACAAACTGAATGTAGACAGATTTGCCAAGAGCGTTAAGCGGATGTATGAGGATGCAAGCGAAAAGCTGACATCCCAAAGCGATATTTACAACCTGCTTGCTGATACATTGTTTGAAAAGACTAGCCGCAAATATAGAGAAGCCTGCAAGATAATAATCTCCTATTTCGTGCAAAGGTGTGAGGTGTTCGATGAGATTGCCGAATAAAGTTACATCCTATTCAAACAGCGTCATTGCCCGTTTCCCAGACATCTTAGAAGCATTGACGCAGAGAGATATGTCCCCTAAAGAGCTGTTTGAACTGACCACGTCAGCCAAAAAGGATATGGGTGATTTTCTAAGCGCTTTAGACTGCCTGTTTGCTTTGGGAAAAATTGAAATAATCGAGGAAGGGAGGGTACTACGCTATGTTGACAGAAATTCGAAGTGAGAAATTTGCGCCGGAGCATCAAACCATCCGCTTTAATTCGGGCCTTAATACGGTTTTAGGCAGTGCGGGCGGCAGCAATGCCATCGGCAAATCAACATTTCTGTGGATTATTGACTATGCATTCGGTGGCGAAAGCTACTACTCCCTGTCGGATGATATTAAAAAGGAAATAGGTCCCCATACCATCTATTTCACTCACCAATTTGAAGAACAGCCCCATTACTTTTACCGGAGTACCGATAATCCTAAAAATGTTTATCGCTGTGATAAGGATCACCATTTCATTGCGAAATTGACGCTGGACGAATTCCGGAGCTTTCTCTTTCAGGAATACAAGGTTGGGCTGCCAGCTCTCACATTTCCAGAAATCACAGAGCGTTACTTTCGTATTTATGGGCGTGAAAATACACTGGAAAAGTATCCTCTGCTGGTAAAGCCCCGGGAACAGGATGAAAAAGCCGTTGATTTTCTAATGAAGCTGTTTGGTCACCACAATATTCTCGCTGCCATCAAGAGCATGGAGGAAGAACTTGGTGTTAAATTCTCGCAGCTCAAATCGCGCCAGCGTCAGCAGGTGGACATCGAGAAAATCGAAATGAATCGGAAGACTATAGAGTCACTGAAGAAAAGACTTCAAAAGCTGATGAAAAACAGTGAAGAAGCCCAATTAGCGATGTTCGGTTTTGATACTCAGACATTTGAACGGATAACAGTGGCTCAAAAAGAGTTGAACAGTTTTATCCGCAAGCGTAACCGTCTGCAGTCGCAGCTTAATGCTATTGAGAGTAATATTGCTGACAGTAATCCCGAAACCGCCAGTGAATTTGATTCCTTGGTGCATTTCTTCCCAAATACTGATATAAAAGCGTTCGAGGAGATTGAGCATTTCCATAAGAAAATCAGGGAAATTCTGAGTGAAGAGATGGCTCAAGAAATAGAACGTTTGCAACCGCTTATTGAGCATTGCGATAAGGAAATCAAACGCCTACATCAAAAGATCGAGGAGTCCGGTTTGGCAAAGGAGATGTCGGAACGAGTGCTCTCTCAATGTGTCAACGTGTCAAAAAGCATTGACAGGCTTGAAGAAGAAACCGCTGAGCTGATTCACCAGAAAGAATTACAGGAAGCCCGCGCCGAAGCAGAGCATAGGCTGGCAGAACTATTACAACAGCAAACCGAAAAGCTGGAAGAGATACAAGACGCCATCAATATGCGCATGGAATTAATAAACGGTGTTGTGACCGAGCAACAGGAAACAGCGCCTCTTTTGCAAATCACACCGCAAAAGGACATCTTTTTTGGAACGCCCGGTAATACCAGTGAAGGTACTGCGTTCAAGAGCCTTGTGATATATGATTTGAGTGTACTTGAATTACGCCCGATTCCAGCACTCATTCATGATTCCAATATTCTTAAGCGTATTGAGGATATACATCTGGAACACATATTGGAACGTTATATGGACAGTGGACGACAGATTTTCATTGCATTTGATAAGGCTGATTCTACGACCGCAAAGGCACATGAGATTTTAGAAACTACGGCAGTTTTGCGATTGTCGGACGGAAATGAGCTTTTCGGCCGTTCGTGGAGCAAGTATGAATCGAATGATTAAGCATAGGAGGAGCTAAAGTATGGCTGCAATCAATGATTTACTGCGACAAATCCCTGACGCATCTTTACGTAGTCGATTGGAACAGGAATTTGCCCGCCTATCTAAAAATAAAAAATTCGGACTTGTATTCGAGGAGCACATCCCTGAGTGCACGCCGCTTTACGATGTTCCTGTTAAACGTGGTTCAACCGTTGCACGGAAAACTGGACACATCAATGATATTTACACAGTGGTGAAACTAGATGGTGATACCGCCCTTTGCCGTAACAAGGCAACAGGCGATACTTTGACCATCCCGCTTACGGAGCTGGTTTCGGTTGCTCAGTTCGGCGAACCGATATTTCCCATGCTCCAGCCGATTGCTTCTGTAGAGAATGCGCCTGATAGTAGCTTATGGCATACTCTCATTGAAGCAGACAACTACCACGCTCTTCAGTTACTGGAATATCTCTACCCTAAGAAAGTTGATTGTATTTATATTGACCCACCATACAACACAGGTGCCCGGGATTGGAAATACAATAATGACTATGTAGATTCCAGTGATAATTGGCGTCACAGTAAGTGGCTCTCAATGATGCAAAAACGGCTGAGGATTGCAAAGAGAATTCTTGCCGATGATGGTGTTTTGATTGTTACTATTGATGATAATGAACACGCTCATCTTACTATGCTCCTTAATGAAATATTCCCTGATAGAAAACTATTTTCAGTGCCTATTCAACATAATCCTAGAGGTACACAAGGAGAAAAATTTGCAGTTACTCATGAAACAGCAATATTTGTAGTTTCAAAAACGAGCGAGATTTATAAAAAAAGTCATTTGGGTGGTGAGATTAGTAATTTTAGAAAATGGGGAAATCAGTCAAAACGAAGCCAGACGGCTCGAGCAACCACATTTTATCCTGTTATTGTTGACGCAGAACTTAATATCGTTAAGTTTGGTGATGTTCTACCTCTTGACGAACATCCTGAAGGGGCCAATGTTAAAATTGGAGATTATATATATGTTTACCCTATCGATTCACAAGGTATCGAGCGAAAATGGAGATATAGCAAAAAGAATGAAGATGAAGTGCTACCATTCTTAAGAGCAGTAAATAACTCAGGAACAATAGAAATACATATTCAGCGCGAAAGTGAAAATACAAAAACGATATGGACTGACCCATTATATAATGCTGAAGAATATGGCACTAAAATGATCAATTCAATGCTAGATACAACTTTCTCTTATCCGAAATCGCTTTATGCTGTTCATGATGCATTATGGCATGTTGTTTCAGGGAAACCTAACGCCCTTATTGTCGACTTCTTTGCTGGCAGTGGAACAACGCTCCATGCGGTAAATTTACTGAACATAGAGGATAATGGTAACCGCCGCTGCATTTTAGTGACGAATAACGAGGTATCGGATGCTGAATCAAAAGCTCTACAAAAAAAAGGATATCAACCCGGTGACCTTGAATGGGAAAAACATGGTATTTGCCGCTCGGTAACTTGGCCTAGGACAAAGTATAGTATCCTTGGAAGACGTGACGACGGTACAGTCCTAACAGGAGAGTATTTCACAAACCAGATTGTAACAAAGGAAGTCGATCGTTCATTCTATCAGCTTGGTTTTATAGAAAATCCCACAGAACTAACAACTAGTACTAAAAAACAGCTTGTTTCTTTACTTCGCGATAAGGAAGGAAAAACACAACTACCGCAAACGTTGGTAAAAACGGACACTAAATTCATTGTTTCGGAGAAACATTCAGCATCGATTTTATTCGACGTAAATGCTGTTGATGCATGGCTGGAAGCGTTAGAAGATCAAGACCACATCATAGACTTTTACATAGTGGTCAAAGAAACGGGGAAATTCAAAGAAATTAAATCACGGATTTCTGACTTACTTGGTCCAATAAATGTAACATCGCAAGTTAAACGGCCCATGAGCGATGGCTTTCCTGCCAATGTCGAATACTTTAAGCTGGGCTTCTTGGATAAAAACAGTGTTTCACTTGGCCGACAGTTTCGTGAGATACTGCCGCTGCTGTGGCTCAAATCCGGAGCAATTGGCCAGCGGCCGGAGATAAGCAGTGATGAGGAACCGGAGATGCTGATACTTCCACAGAACGGCTTCGCAGTTCTGGTTGATGAAACAAAATATGCCGAGTTTGCCGAAAAGATTTCGGAAGAAGATAATATTAAAGTGGTCTATTTCGTGACATACTCCGAGGAAGCTTTCCGCGAAATGACCGCTGGCATAAAAATAAATAACACATACCAACTATACCGCGATTACATTGATAACTTTGTGTTGGGAAGCAGGAGGGATTCGTAAATGAGGGATACACTATTTCCATTTCAGGAAACGGCTCTTGCCGAATTGCATGAAAAAATCAATAAGGCACACTTGATGTGGAGCGAACGTGACCCGCAAGTGATTTCCTTTTCCGCGCCTACAGGTTCGGGTAAAACCATCATCATGACCACACTTTTTGAGGAAATTCTATATGGAAGTGCAGATCACATAGGTGAGCCAGATTCAGTATTTATTTGGCTTTCCGATTCACCCGAACTCAATGAACAAACACGACTAAAAATCGAAAGCAAGTCTGATAAAATCCGTGTGCGGGACTTAGTGACTATCGATTCAACCTTTAGCGCCGAGTATTTTGAAGGCGGCCGCATCTATTTTCTGAACACACAAAAACTCGGTTCTGACAAGCTGCTGACAGGAACGTCTGATACGCGGCAGTATTCTATTTGGGAGACGCTCACTAATACTGCCAGACGTAACCCAAAGCAGCTTTATGTGGTGATTGATGAGGCACATAGAGGCACATTCACATCCGTTCAGGCGGAGAACAAGGCGCAGTCCATTATGCAGAAATTCATCAAAGGAAGCAGGGACGACGGGCTTTGCGTCATGCCCCTGGTTATCGGTGTAACCGCAACACCCCAGAGATTTGATAACTTAATCGCTGGAACGACATCGACAGTTCAAAAAGTCATCGTTCCGCCTGAGGAAGTGCGTGAGTCAGGGCTTTTGAAAGACAGAATCATCATTCACTACCCAGACATTCAGCTGAGTGCCGATATGACCATGTTCAAAGGTGCAGTAGATAATTGGCTTAAAATGTGCACTCACTGGAAAGCTTACTGTGAGCGCGAAGACGAAAAAATGATAAATCCTATTCTTGTTGTTCAGGTTGAGGACGGCAACGAGCGTGAAGTAACCCATACTGATTTGGGTGCTTGCATTGATTTACTGGAGGAAGCACTGGGACGCAAATTACTGCCCGGCGAAGTAGTACATACATTCAATGACCGCGGCACGATTAAAGTCCGTGACGTTGATATTCAGCAAATTGAAGCCTCCCGAATTGAGGACGAGGAAAATGTAAAGGTCGTGTTCTTCAAAATGAACCTTTCCACAGGTTGGGACTGCCCACGTGCTGAAACGATGATGTCATTCCGCAGTGCGCAGGACTACACTTATATTGCGCAGCTTTTGGGACGCATGATTCGTACTCCCTTGGCAAGAAGGATTTCCTCCGATGCTGAGCTTAATAGTGTAAGTCTATTTCTTCCGTACTTTGATGAAGATACAGTGAAGAATGTGGTCAATGCTTTACGTGACAGTGAAGCGATTATTCCTACAGAAACAGGTACTAACAAAGAGCTTGTTACACTTGGGCGCAATCTTGCCTATGCTGATGTGTTTGATGCAATGGATAAACTTATCACATATCGGGTGGATTCGTCCCGCAAGCAGGCACCGCTCAAATTGTTAATACAGCTTTCCCGCGCGCTGACAATGGATGGCATTGACTTGGGAGCACAGAAATCTGTAAAAAATGCGGTTTTATCAAAAATGGATGAGGAGATTGCACGGATAAAAGAAAGCGGAGACTTTGCCAGCCGGGCGGCTGCAATCACCGGATTTCCTCTTGGGACGCTGATATTTGAATATGGAGACAATGCCTATTCCTTTGATGAGACGACACAGACTATGACGGTATCCGAATTTGATATTTCCCGGCATTTTGAACAAGCCGGAAAGCTCTTGGGAGAGGGCTTGCATAAGGAGTATTGGATCCGGCACAGTACCCGCGACCATATCGATATAAAAAAAGAAATTATTGTTCTCACAAGTGATACGGACGCTATGGAGCGGATAGATACCTATGCGGAGAAAGAATTTATTAATCTTTACGAAAACAACAAACGCGCCATCGCAAAGCTGAACGAAGCGCGAAAGATTGTCTATGAAAGATTAATCAATGCTTCAGCCCAACCGATAGCTGTACCGTGGGTATTGCCGGATTCAATCGATTTCTCTGTATCGGATGATAGCATTAAGCTTGAACAGCACCTCTTTTGCTCTGAGGACGGGATATTCCAAGCAACGCTGAACCCCTGGGAAAGCGGAGTTGTTGCAGAAGAGCTGAACAATGGTGCTGTTTGCTGGCTTCGTAATCTCGACCGTAAAAAATGGTCACTTGAAATCCCGTATGAAGTCGGCGGTATAACCACTTCCATGTTCCCGGATTTAGTGATTGTCCGCGCCGATGCACAAGGGTACATTTTTGATATATTGGAACCGCATGACCCAAGTCGCAAGGATAATTACCCCAAGGCAGTGGGCTTAGCGAAGTTTGCTGAGAAGCATTGGGATGTTTTTGGACGGATTCAGTTGATTCGACAAAAACGAGGAGTAGATGGCCGCGACCATTTTTATCGCCTTGATATGTCGAAAACGCCTGTTAGAAATAGAGTGCGCGGCATTACTTCAAATGAAGAACTTGATAGAATTTTTGATGAAAATGCTGAGCGAGAGGATTAACTTCTGATGGGGACAGCCATTCTGCAATAAATTATATTGAGATACAGGATTTCCCCTTGGTGATAAATAATTATTGATAATGGAGGATTTCGTTATGTCGTTTCAAACGCCGCTAACTATCAATGAGGTTATAACAGACATTCATGCAAAAAAATATCTTTTGCCGTCCATACAAAGGGAATTTGTATGGAGTCAAGAGCAAATCAAAAAATTATTTGACAGTCTTATGCGTGATTATCCTATCAACGCATTTTTATTTTGGAAGGTCCCGAAAGAGAAGGCATCTGACTTCAAGTTCTATGAATTTCTGCGGGATTATCACAAAAAGGATAATCGTCACAACCCAAAAGCAAATATTAGCGGCAGCGACGATGTTATGGCAGTGCTGGATGGTCAACAACGGCTGACATCGCTTTATATCTCCTTGAAAGGGACATATGCTGATAAGTTGCCATATAAACGCTGGGACAATCCCCAGGCATACCCAAAGAAAAAATTATATTTGAATCTGCTTTCAAGGCCGGAAGATGAGGACTTTGAATATGATTTTGAGTTTCTTACCGATACGGAAGCGAAAGCAAATGATGATAACCATCACTGGTTTCCTGTCGGCAAAATACTGGATTTAAAAGAACAGGACGAAGTAAATGATTACCTGCTTGAGTCGGGCTTATTGTCAACTCCCGATAAAGAAAAAGGGAAATTTGCGAATCGAGCGTTATTCAAGCTACATAAGGTAATCCATGTAAATCCTATAATCAGTTACTACTTGGAGCAAAGTGCGGAACTTGACAAGGTGCTGAATATTTTTATTCGCGTAAACAGCGGAGGAACTACTCTCAGTTATTCCGACCTCTTGCTATCTTTTGCGACGGCACAGTGGGAGAATCGGGATGCCCGTGAGGAAATAAATGATTTTGTCGATGAGATAAACGAAATCGGGCATGGCTTTAACATCAACAAGGATGCTGTCCTGAAAGCATGTCTCGTTTTGTGTGATATGGAGGATATCACATTTAAGGTAGATAATTTCAACCGCACCAATATGCTGAAAATAGAAAGCGAATGGGATAACATTACAAAGGCAATCCGTGATGCACTGACGCTGATTAGCAGCTTTGGATTCAGTCGGGAGAACATCACATCAAATAACCTGATAATCCCGGTTGCCTATTACTTGAAAACTATTGGCTTACCAAACAACTTTGAAATATCCACTTCAAGGATTGAGGATAGGCGCAATATTAAACAGTGGTTTGTATCTTCATTACTTAAACGAGTATTCAGTTTTTCACCCGACGGTGTATTAAAACCGGTTCGAGACATAATCAAACAATACGGATCAAACGGATTCCCATTGGAGAAAATCATTGAACGCTTCAAAGGTACTAACAGAACTCTGCAATTTACCGAGGACGACATAAACAATCTGCTGTATTCGAAGTACGGACAGGGTGATACTTTGGTAATTCTTTCAATATTATACCCCTGGGCTGATTTGCGGCATAATTTTCATGTTGACCATATTTTCCCCAAAAGTGAATTTACTGCCAAGCGGCTGGCTGCTAAAGGCGTCCCTCAAAGCAAAATAAACGATTTTATCGAAAACTGCAACTATATTGGCAATCTGCAATTATTGGAGAATATCCCTAATATTGAAAAGAAGGCTATGGATTTTGATAAATGGCTTAGTAAAAAGGTTCCTGCTGGAGAACTTGCAGATTATAAAAAGAAACACTATATACCGGATGTTGATTTGTCATTTGGTAATTTCGATGTTTTTCTTGAGGAAAGAGAAAAACTGTTACTTGAAAAACTTAAAAAGGAGTTGCAGTAAATAGAAACGGAGTATGAATGGCTGGCGTATATGGAGCGAAGCGCAGATAAATATGCGAACTATTGAAGAATGGGGTGAAAACTATGCTCGGAGCAATTATCGGCGACATTGTAGGGTCGCGTTTCGAATTCAATAACCACAGGGATAAGGACTTTGACCTGTTCGCTGAAGGCTGCTTTGCAACCGACGACAGCATAATGACCCTCGCCGTCGCAAAGGCAATCATGGAAACTGAAAAAAGCATTGAGCCGTCGATAAGTGGTTACGGTTCAAATGGTGACTATCACCAGTTGCTTGGTAAACTAACGGTAAAATATATGCAAGAAATTGGACGTAAGTATCCGGACTGCGGTTACGGTGGAATGTTTGCCCGCTGGGTGTTCAGTGATAATCCGGAGCCGTATTTAAGCTTCGGTAATGGAGCGGCTATGCGCATTAGCCCTGCCGGGTTTGCTGCTCGTACCGAATCAGAAGCTGCCAGTCTTTCAGAAACAATAACCTCAGTCACGCACAATCATGAGGAAGGTATCAAAGGCGCGGAAGCAGTTTCGGTCGCTGTTTACATGGCGCGCCGCGGCTTCCTGAAAAGCGAAATCCGAGACAGAATCTCAAAAGACTACTATCCACTTGATTTTACTATTGATGAGATACGCCCGACTTATAAATTCAATGAGACCTGTCAGGAAACCGTGCCGCAAGCTATTGACTGCTTCCTTGAATCAAAGTCGTTCGAGGACGCTATTCGCATAGCAATATCACTTGGCGGCGACAGCGACACAATAGCCGCAATAACGGGAGCAATTGCTGAAGCGTATTACGGTGTACCGAATGATATCCGGGATAAAGCTTTGAGCTATTTGGACGATGAACTCCGGGCAATCTATGACGAATGGGAAGTTTTTATCGGCAAGGACGGTTCTCGCTTCAATTTACTGACAAAATATATCGGAAAGCTGTCACCGACAGTATCAACCGTTAGCGATTACATACATGAACCGCCGTATGAAGTACTATTTCATGAATTTTATGATGAATTTATGCATTTTATCGAGACAAACTATCCGCAATATTGCAAAGACGGAGTTTTTTATACTTCCATCCTGCGGGGTAAAAACTTCAATGAAGCCGAAGTAGCCAAAGGAAATGTTGATGCTCTTGATGCGCTTACCGTGTTGGCAATCATCCATAGAGAGCTCATTTCCGGATGTCACTGGAACTACAACGAGATTGACTCATTCAAAGAAGCGAAATTCGTCAAATGGCTTAAGCGCCTTAAGGATATTGACTGGCAGGCGACGCCTAAGAAACTCTCTGAAGTTTACTTTGAAATAGGCGGATACGGCGGCTATGATATTTACCATCTTTTGTTTACCGATAAAAGAGCATTTCTGTTTACCGGAAAGTTTCTGACGGAGGCGCAACCCCAGAAGCGGTATTCCGTTCGAGAGACAGAGCAGCTTATTGCTGAATGGAACAACATCCATACGGAGTATTGGAAGTCCGGGTATCCGCAAGAGGGCGAAATGTTAATCTGTGACGGCACTCAGTGGTCGCTGTTTGTGCGCTATGAGGGTTCTCACGGGTTGATGTACGGCGGTGACAATACTTATCCGGAGAACTGGGAGGCACTCCTCGCCTTGTTCGGAATAGAGTATGACGATGAAGATGATGACTATGACGACGATGAAAAGCCTGGACGCAAGATAGGTGAAGTCATCTATTGCAGTGTTTCGTTCGGTGAGGACGGCAATACATACTATTACCAAACCGAAGACGAGAGTATTAAGGTTGGGGATAGAGTGATTGTGCCGGTTGGCTCGAACAACGCTGAGCGGATCGCTATCGTTGAAGGAATTGAATACTTTGAACCGGCTAAAGTTCCGTTTCCTATAGATAAGACAAAACACATTATAGGAAAACGACCTGATAAGGAGGACCGTATGCTATAGCAGCTTTTTATTTTGCCCATGTCGACTTGTTTCCGAGAACGAATAAAAGCCATAAAATGCTGTGGACATGTTTCCACGAACGGAAAAACCCCATAAAAACCACTATCGACCTATTCCCGCGAACGGATAAATAGAAAAACACAGTCCAGACATCAAGGTGAGCCTATCGTGCCACGTTGAGTGCATAGTATTGATGACAAATGTAAAAAATAAATAAGCGCCTGAAAAACGGCTTGAATACAGGGTTTTCCGGTGATTTACCATCTGCTGAAAATGTGTTTTTTGGCGGCGGAGATACTGGGAAGCCCTGTATTTTTATGTGTATGGTTGTTCGTGGAAACACATCCACAGCCTTTCGGGGCGGATTTTGGCGGGAGGGGTTGTGTTGACGAAAAAGACGTAATTTGAAATGATTTGATATGTTCGAGGGAACATGTCTATAACTTGAATCTTTTTGTGCTTTAACAAAATCAATATGATCTGCAAAAATGCAATTTAATTCATATTTCGCTATTGACATATTGGGTCGAACGCGATAGACTTTAATTAGGTCTATTAAAATAAACCCAAGGAGGCAACTGCATGGAAAAATATAAGCTGTTTGATGCGGAATATAAATTTGTCAGTATAATCTGGGACAACGAACCGATCAATTCCACTGAGCTTGTAAAGTTATGCGCTGATAAACTCGGCTGGAAAAAGTCAACCACCTACACTGTATTAAAAAAGCTTTGCGAGCGCGGTATTCTGCAAAACAAGGATGCGACCGTTACTTCATTGGTTAAGCGTGAAGATGTGCAGAGATATGAAAGCAGAGCCGTGTTGGAAAAAACATTTGACGGGTCGCTGCCGAAATTTCTGACTGCCTTCCTGAGCGGCCGTAAGCTTTCCGAACAGGAGGCCGAGGAACTGAAGCGGATTATAGAGGAGGCGGTGAAATGAGCTTGTTGCAAGATTTATTTATATCTATTGTGAACATGAGTATCACTGCATCATATGTAGCTATTGGCATTATTCTTGTCCGCCTGTTTTTAAGAAAAGCGCCGAAGGTTTTTTCCTATATTCTTTGGATACCGGTGCTTTTCCGTCTTGTATGCCCATTTTCTTTCGGTTCAGCTTTTAGCTTTTTCAATCTGATAAACCTGAATGCGAAGCAAGGAATCGGAGTATCTGAGTTTGTACCGCAGAATATAGGGTTGATGCATACGCCTGCGATTCAGTCCGGCATTGGCAGCATTGACAGCGCGGCGAATGCTTCTCTGCCTCCCGCTATTCCGGTGGCAAGCGTGAATCCCATGCAAATATGGATGGCTGTTTTTAGCCTTATTTGGATTTTTGGCGTTATTGCCCTGCTGGTTTATAGTATTGTTTCTTATGTAAAAATTAAAAGAAAACTTCAGACTGCGATTCGTGTGGAGGCCAATGTCTTTGAAACTGATGCCATCGGCACAGCCTTCGTATGCGGCTTTATCCGCCCGAAAATCTATGTGCCTGCAAACATTGGAGATGCCAACCTGTCCTATATACTGGAGCACGAGCGTACACATATCCGCAGGAAGGATTATCTGATAAAGCCGCTTGCTTTTCTTGCACTCATCCTTCACTGGTTCAATCCGCTCATGTGGCTGTGTTTTGCGCTCATGAGCCGGGACATGGAGATGTCCTGCGATGAGAGCGTGCTGCATAGGCTGGGTGACAGCGCAAAGGGCGGCTATTCAAATTCCCTCCTAACACTATCGGTGAAAAGAAAAGGGCTTTTGGCGGCGAATCCTTTAGCATTCGGCGAGAGCTATGTAAAAACCAGAATAAAAAATATACTCAATTTTAAGAAACCTGCATTTTGGGTCATAATGGTTGCGGTTGTGGCTGTTTGCGGGGCTGCGATTGCTTTTGCCGCAAATCCATCTGAAAGTGCAGCATACATATCTGAGGACTATAAAATCTCCTTTAAATATCCGTCTTATTGGAAATTAAATCCCAACTTTGTTGAAAGATATGAAGGAGAAGATGGCTTTTTCCAGGTCGGAGCAATTAATGGCGAAAGTTTGTCAATCGATGAAGTAACGAAGAATGACGCATTTCACAAGCTGAATCCTTACGGTTCCGATCCGAAAATTGTTAAACGCCTGGTTGATGGACAGGAGGCAAGGCTCATTTTGCCTTCGGCCGACCAGCCAGAAGAGATGAAAAATCAGGCGGGATTGATTGTAAAATACCCGGACGCTGTTAAAATAAACGGTTCTCTGTACCATTACCTTATTTTATGGGCTGATGAGGCACATATAGAACAGATCGGCAATACATTAACTTTCTTGAAAAAACAGATAGGAGATGAAAAAAGCTCCGATAGAATTGCAAGCCTAATAGAGGAAAATCTTGCTACAATTATGTCCTCGCCTAAAAATTCTCCCAATCCTCAGGACTATATCAATGCCCATCAAGCAGAATATAATGCGATTCTTGCATTAGAAACCCAAGCTTTACCTTATCTTATTGACATACTTGAAAGCGGGGATAAAGGGTTGCGGGGCCACATTGCCGCGACCCTTTGCGAAGATATTGTAAAGAAGTTATTGGATGAAAACAAGGATGTTGATCCTGAAACAGAAAAAATAATCAAAGAAGCCCTAATGGCTGTTGATAAATGGAATACTACAAAGGGAAATAAATCGCAAGAGGTCGTCATGCCGGAGTTTACGAAAGAAGAAGTGGCCGCAGCCCGCGCGGTTGTGGAGGAATACTATCGCGCTGTTGCAGCAAAGGATGCGGAGGCAATACTTGCAACGATGTACCCGAGGGAGGGCCGTACGCTTGAGAGGGTAAAAAGCGGCAATGTCCAGCTCTTCGGTACGGAAAAACGCACACTTTTAAGCATTGATTATGATTCCCAGGATAGTATGCGTAAAAGCTACAAGTCTGGCGGGAAATTTGTTGAACCGGAAAACATTATAGTTTTCAAGGTGAGCTTTAATATAGATTATCCCGACAAAGTTACAGGGCCTTGGAATAAGGGAGTCTATGAAAACTGGAGCATGATACTAATACGGGATGATAAAAACAGCCCATGGCTTATTTATGACCAGGGGTATTAATTGGGGCGCAGATGCAAATCTGCCGTACGGCATCTGACGCTGAAAATAAAATGTAAAGAATGACTAGAATATAGGTTTTCCCGGTGATTTGCCGCCCTCAAAAAAAGTGATTTCCGGCGGCGGAGATGCCGGGAAACCTTGAATTTTCATGTGTGTGATTTGTTCGAGTCGATATGTATTTGGGAACCAGCCGCGGCAAAAAACGTCAAATTATATGTTGCCGCTTGATATTATTTTCCAGCAAGTATACGATATTACTGTCGGCGGCTGCATTAATGCGCGGTTTTCCGGTCGCAGGCTGCACGCAAAACCGCGCGTTGGAAAACACAGGTCACAAAGGAGGGATGGTTGGAGATGCTCCCGATATATCTGGCGATGCTTGATGGCGATGACGAAAAGAGCAAATTCGAATCGCTTTACCTTACATACAGAAAGCTCATGTTCCACGTCGCAAACGGTATTCTGAACGACGAGGGCCTCGCGGAGGACGCGGTGCATCAAGCGTTTCTAAAAATACTTGAGAATTTCGATAAGGTGGGCGAAATTTCCTGTCACAAAACGAGGAACTACGTTGTTATTATTGTTAGGAACGTTGCCATCAACATGTATAACAGCCGGAAAAGGTATTCTGCCGTTCCGATTGAGGAAGCTGTGTTTTGCGCCGCCGGAGATCTCCCGGAGCAAACGGAAAATCTGGATAGCCTCACAAAGGCCGTGCTGAAGCTGCCCGTCATATATAAAGACGCACTGAAGCTGAAATACGTCCAGGAGTTTTCGAACGCGGAAATAGCGGAGATGCTTGGTATTTCCGAGGCGGCGGTCAGAAAGCGGCTCGAGCGCGCGAGGCGCATGCTTGAGGAAATTCTGGGAATGGAGGGAAACTCTGATGACGATTAATTTTACCGACGACATGCTCAGGGAAGCCGTCATCAAGGCGGACATATGCGAACTGGAAGCCCTGCCGGCGGATCATGAGATAGAACACGAATTCTCAAAAAGGTTTGAGCGGAGGATGAGAAAGCTTGTACGCCGGAGCAAAACGGGAAGCGCGGCCGGCGGAGTCGTATTTTTGCGCAGGCGGGCGGTCGCACTGGCTGCAGCAATCGTCATCCTGCTTGCAACCGCGATGAGCGTATCGGCCGTGCGTGCCGCGGTATTTGAATTCATAACCGAGGTGTACGAAAAATTCACTCATATATTCTTTAATGAAAGCCAGTCATCAAATGATGCGGCCGGTAAATTTATCGTACGCAGGCCGTCCTTCATACCGGAGGGTTTTGAGCTTATCAACGAAAAAACGGCCGGGCCCGTCCTGCTGGTATACGAAAAGGGATCCGACTATATATCCTACAGCCAGCAGCGCCTTGAGGACGTTTCAATGGATATAAACACCGAGGGAGCCGAGCTTGAGGAACTGGAGTTTAAAGGCCTTCCCGCAAAATACTATTCCAACCGGGGCGTCCAGAACCTGCTCTGGTACGATGATAAGTATATGTATATGGTGTCATCAACACTGGATAGAGATATTGTGTTTAAGATCGCGGAAAGTGTTGAAATTACAGACACAGACTTAAGTCCATAAGGTTCAGAAAAAATTTTTAGAAAATTTATTTTCCTTGTCACAAAAACCTCTTTTGATTTGTTTTATTGAAAAGAAAATCAAGGAGATTTTATTATGAGATCCATAAGGAAGTTGAAAAACATAACATCTCTATCATGCTTATGGAGTATAAGTGTAAGCGGCTGGATGGATTATATCAATTAATCTTGCAGTTCAAGAAATGAGAATGATATAAATTAAAGGAGATGAAGGATAATTTAATGAGAAAAAAATTGTTATTGGTTACGTTTTTGATTTTATGTATCATTGGAATAATTGGTTGTTCAAAAGAAGGCTCTGTAACTAAAACATCGCCTAATATTAGAGAGCAAGTAATTGGCACTCTCCAGGACGATGTACACCGAATACTTGGGGAACCGTCAGGAAAATTGTCCGGCTTTTCGGGAGAGATCTATACATTTGACAATGGCACGCAAATGGTTTTCTATTATGATAATCAAATGAGAGTAGAAAAGGTCAGGATAAATGACAAGGATGGAACAAATACACTTAGCATTGAGTAGCAAATTACTGCCAAATCTGCATAGAGACTGGATTAGTGATTGCGGAAAAAGTTGAAACCGCGGGCGCGGACAAAAGCCCGTAGGATTCACAAAATTTTTTTGAAAAATTTATTTTTCCCGTCACAAAAGCCTCTTCTGATTTGTTTTATTAGTGAGAACAAAAATCAGAGGGGATGATTTCATTGGGCTTTTTGGGATATTGCATAGACAGGGCTTGCGTAAAAACGCACAGGCTGTAGCGGCTTATGGAAAGTTATTGAAGTGTAAAACCTTAATTTTTTAGAGAGGTGGATAGAAAAATGAAAAAGTGTTTACTTTCTATTATGTCAATTTTAGTCATTGCTAGTATATTTATAACAGGTTATAGTGTTCCTGCAAAAGCGATAGACGACAATAAAAAACTAACGAGGAATATTTTTTCATCAAAAATTGAAGATCATTATATTATTTATAATTCTGAAACTATTGGTATAAATGTTATTCGTCTTTATCCAGAACCAGATATGAAATATTTTGAGAATTGGCAAGGAAAGTATTCTAAAGCAATTGATTATATTAAGGGCAACATACCAATTGAATTTAACATTAATAGCGAAGAGTTTCAATCTTTTGTCAAACAATATATGTTTATAGACACAGGAACGGCAATTGACAATCAGATGATCGAATTTGTTAAATTTATAGACTATTATGAAAACATAGGTAAAAACAATAAAATCCTAAGTTATTATTCTGCAGACGAGCTCAACTCTAAAAAGGTTGATGAAGAATTTTTGGGATTATTACCAATACCAACGGACGCGCGGATAACAAGCGAGTCAAAATCTAGTGATGATATAAACAATATTATTTTCGGTGAAGCATCTACAAATGGATACGATGCTTCGGCTGCAGTTACATATGCTAAGAAATGGTGGTATCAGACCAATAATGATGATTATCCTTATTATACGGATTATTATGGATTAGATACCTCCACAAATGCAATGAATGACCTTGAGCATGATCCAATGAGCGGACGTTCACAAACTACAAGAAGAACGTATTCGGATTGTACAAATTTTGTATCTCAGTGTCTTAAAGCTGGCGGAATGATTGAAATAAAATCAGGAATACTTCTGCCGCACACAAAATCTACAAATTGGTATTATAGCGATTCAAAACCGTCTTACACATGGGGAGGTGCTTTAAATTTTTATAATCATTGGAGTCAGCGAGCAGGTGTAACACCAAGTTCTTCGAATTTACAAACAGGTGATGTAGTTTCTGTAGATATGACAGGTGATGGTGATACAGATCATACGGCAATTATAACAAAAATTAAGTCGACTGGTTCAGATTACGATGAAAGAATATTGTTAACACAGCATACTTATGATAGGTGTGAAACACGTTGGGACTCATCGGCTAAGAAAGAAGTGGATTATACTCTACAATATCTATATGATAAAGGATATACAATTTATGGATATGAAATGGACAAAGCAACTAATGAAAAATAATAAGAACTAGCAAAAACTGCCTACTGAATAAGTCTGAAATTTATTCAGTAGGCAGGACTTATAACTGTTTTCCCCTGTTTAAGCAGTGTACAAAGATTTATGAACAACATTTGTTCTGATGATCTGTGTCATTGAATTTCAGTTAAGCCAAAATTAAAGCCCAGCCTTGACGAAAATTCAGACGAAGAATAGAGGGATTTTCAAGGGGACGATAGTTAAAATTTAACAAAATTAGAGGAAAAGGTCACGCGGTGTTTGCCGCAAAATTGTCTAAAAGTACATGCTTTCAGGCAATTCAGACATTTTTAATACCATGCTAACGGCGGTGTTGAAAAATACCACCGCATCAAGCTTTATATAATGACTGCTGGTAATAAAGCATTTACACTATTCTAAGGGTGAGAACTTTTTTACTATTTCTGTTTAATAAGAGGTGAGAATATGAATAAAACAAAGGCACTCAGTTTATTAATCGTTATATTTATATTATTAATTGCATTGATTGTAATTTTTTTTGTTGATTTCAATCAGCCTTACAACTCATATCTGTCAATTGATAATACGAAAATAATAATGGGGCAAAGGGATTTGCTAACGGTGATTACTGATAACAAAGAGTATTATATAAAACCTAACTCGAATTTTTTGCAGTTATTTAATGAAAAAGAATGGAAAGAGGTAAAAGTAAAAGATGAATCGGAAAACAAGCCAACGTTAACAATTATAATTCAAGATAACGAGCATGAGTTGGTTTTCTATTCTAATAAATTTTTGGCTTCAATTACCTATTATGATAAAACAGAAGTAAGTAAAAAATGGTATAAAGTGCCTTCCGATATTTGTTCCATCATTGAAAATTATATAGTAGAAAATGGAGTCACGAAACCATAAATAAGCACAGCTAAGCCTCTTATCTAACATGTGGCAGCCTATTTTTAAAGATAGTATCCTCCACGCTGGACAGGGATGCCGTGTTCAGGATTCGCCGGAAGCGTTGAAACGGCGGGCGCGGACGCAAGCCCGTAGGGGGTCAAAAATTTTTCGAAAAAATACCGTTTTTCCTGTCACAAAAACCTCTTCTGATTTGTTTTATTAGTGAGAACAAATTTAGGAGGTTTTTCCATGTCAAAGAAAAGGTTTTTATCCGCAGCATTGGGCGCGTTGCTTCTTCTGACCGTGTTGGCGCCGGGAGCGCTGGCTATGGGGGAAATAAGCGCGGCAACGGAGTCGGAGATGTCCGTCAAGTATACCTACATCAACCAAGCAAGCACCTCACTGAGCATTTCGTCAAGCGGAACGGCCACCGTATACGGGTTTGTGCAGAAAACGCCCGCTGGGAAAAGCATTTATCTCTCGTCAACCTTACAACGCAACTCCAACGGCACATGGTCGAACGTAAAAAGTTGGTCTGCATCCTCGATGTCCTCGTCGGCCTCCATCCTCGAAACATATCAGGTGTCCAGCGGGACTTACAGGGTTGAGACGTATTACTATGTATCCGGCGACGGCGGATACGAGTCCGGCACAGTCTATAGCAAGACTGTAACCTATTAAAAAATATGATTTTTTACCGTGGGCTTAATTAAGAAAGAAGGTGGTTCCATTGGTTCACCAAAAATAGTTCGTAACATAAAAAATACTGCAAATGAAAGGAGTTTTATAAAAATGAAAAAAATATTTGCTTCGTTTTTAACGCTTGCCCTTTTTGCATCGCTACTGTGTGTGCCGTCCTTTGCGTCGGCAATCGACGACAGCGGAGGAATTCTTCAGGTTAAAGGTTCTGAGTTGTTAAAAGAACTGTTGTCTAGGCAGTTCGAATCGTATAAGACCGGACAGATCATTGACACAAGCGATATTTTTTTGGACAGCCAAAGCACACAACTGTATAACCAATATCTGAAATGGTATACCGGTTTAACCGACGCCACAAAGGAATACTGGACAAACTATGACTTCGATATGAGGTTTGCAGGAGCCGATAACGATGAACTGACATTTACTGCGGATTTGAGTTATACCCGTACCTGCAGTAAGTATGCCAGCGAGCAGTACAACTTTCCATATACGATTCGTATAGCTGCCCAAAATGGCAAGTATTACATCTCAGAGATTGATACCGAGGAAGCTAATTTCCACGATTTTAAAGGTCTATTAGCTAATACTGACTTTGTCTTGAAGCGTGCATCAGCCGAAAGCGTGGTGGACTCTCTTATTTCTGATTATGTTGCATTCAAAGAGAAATGTAACAATATGGTTGTTGACCCGGCTGATGTAGTCGACATGGAGGAAACTTTCAATGCATATTTAGCTCAGGACAATTCGAACATAAGTTTAAAAGCAACCTCCTACTCCTATGATGGGGAACGCGGCCGCAGATATGCCGATACCTATTACAGCACTCCTAACAGCTGTTTTTACTACGAGGCGAACGCAGATTGTACAAATTTTGTATCGCAGTGTATTTGGGCCGCGTATGGCGGGTGGTCTGACGGCGATACCAATGAAATCATGAGCGCTAATATTGCAGCCCGCAAGCGAATGCAAAGCAGCACTTCGCTGGATAATTGGTTTGGACATAAAAACGGTTTCGGCAATCCGTGGGGAGGCGTTAATAATCTTTGGAATTTTGCAACCGGCTCTCCTTCTACCGGACCTAAAGCCACCGGCGTTAATAATAACAAGGTGTGGAGCAATATTGCCTGTACCAGCATCGTCACCGGGCAGGTACTACAGTTTAGAAATGGCAGCTCCGGAGATTACGGACATTCTGTATATGTATCCGGGGGTACCAACGATACCTACGCTAACATTAAAATTACCCAACATACAAGCAATGCGCGGAGACAGTTGGATGAAGTGATCCGCGCGTGGGGCAGCGACAGCTGCTATATGCGCCAACTGAAGTTTAGCTCTGCCAACTTCGACAGATAGCTTTTTAGGCATCCTATGTTGGGGAAGGCCAGTTACCTTGGCCTTCCCCAACATATGCAAATTTCTATAGATGGATTACAAGGGAGGACAGAACCCACGCATCTTTAATAAAAAAGTCTGCTAATCCCCTGTCTGAGGCGCTGTTGGAGAATTGTCATGAAAACGCGACAATTCCCACGGGAAAATGGATGTAATTAGATTAATTTCCAGAAAATTTTAAAGGATTCCCGTTACCTTTGTCGAAGTGAGTGGTTGCAAAGCAAAACACTGAACAAAGGGGGAATCCTCAGTGCAAAGCGTAGCACAGCCACTCGAAGAAGTCCAGAAAATTTTTTGTAGAACACCTGGTGGAAAAAAAGCGGGCCGACTAATTCAACATTTTACGCAGTACGCCTCAAAGGTATATGGCTTTTCGCAGATGGTCCGTCAAGCAAAGGATGGTCGCAAACAACCCCGTATCAAAGCCCCAGCCATTTTTACCGTCGCTTTTTTTGGCGCCTTTTTCTGTATGGAAAGTATGGAGCAGATGGACCGTTGGCAAAAAACCGGGGTATTCCGTCAATTGGTTCCCAAAAACATTCGATTGCCATCACATGATACGGTGCGACAAGCCTTGATGAAATGGGATCTAAAAGAGCAACGAAAGCAGCATAACTGTGTGATCCAGCGATATAAGGAGCAACGCGGCCCGCAGAAGGAAAGCATCAATGGTTGGCGAGTGACTGCCATCGATGGCGTGGAGTTATTCCACACCAAGGCCTATCGTTGTCCCGAATGCCTTACGCGCGAACACCGCGACAAAACCACCGACTATTATCATGCGGTCGTAGTCGCTCAACAGGTTGGCGGCAACGCGAACCTGATTTATGACTGGGAAATGCGAAAGCCTCAGGATGGGGTGGACAAGGATGAAGGAGAAACCACCGTCGCCCAACGATTGATCCGACGTATGGCCGAGACCTATGGAAAAATAACGGATGTATACACGTTAGACGCGCTGTTTGCCAAAGCACCCGTCATTCATGCCGCTCTGGATGCAGGCGCTCATGTAGTTGTTCGCATGAAAGAAGAACGTCGACGGATAATGAAAGAGGCAAATGCCTGCTTTGCGAACCGGCTTCCGGACTCCACTTGGGAAGAAAGAGATGGAAAAGGGAATACCGTTTACGTTCAAGCTTGGGACGAAGAGGGATTGGCACAATGGCCGCAAGTTCGCGTGCCCATGCGAATCGTAAAAATCATTCGTCATACCAACAAGACAGTCATCGAAGCAAACAAAGAAGTCTTTGTCACTGATGTGGTGGAGCGCTGGATAGCAACCACATGCTCATCCGAAAAAGCGGATACCCAGACGATCGCACAAATTGCCGCCGCTCGTTGGGATATTGAGAATATTGGATTTCGCAACCTTAAGACGTTCAACGCCTTGGACCACTGCTTCGTGCACGATTCGGTGGCGATCAAAGCGATGATCGGATTTCAAGTGCTGGCTTTTAATCTTAAGCGATTGTTTTTCTTTCACCACCTCCCTGCCTCTCGTCATCGAGATGTGCCGCTTCGATATCTCATTGATGAGATGCGCGAAGCGACGAGGTGGGTATCTTTACATCTATATCGTTGGGTCTGGGAGTGGGGCTTATCTACTGCCTAGCTGACCAAGGGTGAAAGGGTGGGATTGCCTATCGAAGCACTGGTATAAACAAGGTGTTTTTTTCCATAAACTTGCGTAGGATAAATGCAACTGTCGACTGGATAATTTAAACATTTAAAGAGAGAATTGGTATCGCCATTAAATCGGTTAACCGTAAGAGGTCGCTCATTTGCTTGGTGCTATTTCGATTGCGTAGGTTCTGAAGGGAGGATTAAAATGTCTTTATCAAAAAAGGCATCTGTATTTTGCAGGGTAGTGCATTCTCCAACAGTAATACTTACAATATATGCAATTTTGTGCTTGTTGGTTTTGTCTGGCTGTAAACAGCAAAAAAACGATAAGAACGCAGAGTTGGCAGATGCGATAAAATGGTTTACATCGCAAACAAGCAGATATGATGTTATAACCGGTGAAACACGCAACAACCATAGTATTATTTTGGTAGGTGATAAAAATCCGGAAGTGGAAGGTCTCTATACGTCGTTCCGGGTTTTTGTGATGCAGAAAGATGGAGATGTGTATTTAGTCAAAGCGGCCAAAACTGTCGAAACAGCCATGTCCGCCGGTTTTTCCGCTTCAGTGCTGGTCACGGACGGCATGACCATTGTATTCGGAGATATAGCAGACGGTATATATGATTTTTCGTCGGACAAGATTGTGCCCGCCGAATTTTCGGAAGCCAGGGTCATCTATGACGAAGGAAAGGATGCCGCCACAGTCATCTCGAACAACACTCCATACATGCTGATACTTGATGGGGAAGTCGAAGTGAAAGACATCGAATATTCGGGGGATGGGACCAACGTAAAATACTCCGATTATTTCAGCGACGATTTAACGGCTGATGCTGCTTCGGAGGAAACGGGGTTCGAATAAAAATGCCGCTGTTGTTTAGGCTTTTATGCCAGCGTGCCTTTCCTTGCCGCATTTGAACCGGCAAGATAATAAAAAGCTCGCAGGAAACCTGGCAAAAAATACTTGACACCTCCAGTCGAACATATTAGACTGGATTTAGTCTAATATGTTCGACTGGAGGTGCTGTTAATGGATGAGGATTTAAAGCTAAGCAATGCGGATTACCGTTTGCTGTCAATTGTGTGGGAATTTGAGCCTGTCGCTTCGCCCGAGTTGTGCAGGCTGGCGGAGGTGCGGCTCGGCTGGAAGCGCACGACAACGTACACGGTGCTAAAGCGGCTCTGCGACAAAGGCGCTTTGCAGAACGAGAACACAATTGTCACTTCAAAAATGGGGCGTGAATGCGTTCAGGCGATTGAAAGCCGCAATGTTGTCGCCCGGGTCTTTGACGGTTCCCTGCCGAAGTTTATCGCAGCCTTTCTGGGAGATGAAAAAATCAGCGACAGCGAGGCGGAGCAGATAAGGCGGATCATAGACGAGTACAGGGGGCGAAAGTAATGGCGGAAGCATTTTTGAAGATTCTCAATATGAGCATTACGGCCACCTGCGTGCTGTTTGCCATACTCGTTCTGCGTCTGCCGCTTAGGAGGGCGCCGAAGCGGATATCCTATGCGCTCTGGGGCGTTCTTCTGTTCAGGCTTGTCTGCCCGGTGTCCTTTTCATCGTTTTTCTCCCTGTTTGGTCTTTTGGGAGCGCCTGTTACAGAGAGCGGAGCAATGGAATACATTGCAAATAGCAATATGCCTGACGCCGTGCAGCATATAGGCTCCGATACTGGTTACATCGCCGGCGAAGCGGCAAATTCCGCAGCGGTTCAGTCCGCCGGGGCGTCAAGCGCCGGCTTTATGCAGACATTCCTATTTTGTGGGGCTTGGGTTTGGATTGCCGGATTGGCTTTGATGCTGATTTACAGCGTCGTTTCCTATCTGCGCCTAAAAAATAGGCTTTCAACGGCCGTCCCGCTATGCGGCAATGTTTTTGAAACGGACGAAATATCCTCTCCTTTTGTGTGCGGCTTTTTAAAGCCAAGAATATACCTGCCTGCAGGGATCGACGAAACCGAGCGGAAATACGTTTTGCTTCATGAGCGTGCGCATATCCTCAGGAAGGATCACATCGCCAAGCCAATAGCGTTTTTAGCCTTGTCCATTCACTGGTTCAATCCATTCATGTGGCTGGCCTTCCGCCTGATGAGCCGCGATATGGAAATGAGCTGCGACGAGCGGGCGGCACGCGGGCTTGACCAGGATGGAAAGGTCAGGTACGGCGAGACGCTGATGCGTCTGGCGATAAAGCGTCCTCTTCCGGCGGGAAGCCCTCTGGCTTTCGGAGAAGGCGCAACGAAAGGCCGGATTGAGCATATGTTTCGTTACAAAAAACCGGCGTTTTGGATAGTATGCGCGGCGGTGATTTTCGCGGCCGTCTGGGCCGTATTGCTGATGGCGAATCCGGCCCAGACCATTGAACTTCCGGACACGGCGTCGGTATTTACCGTTGAAATGGAACAGTTCAACGACAGGTTAAGCGTAGGCCGTGTGGGTATAACCGGCGCCGAGCAAATCGACACAATTCTTTCGGCCATGGCTGGCTCGAAAAAAACGCTGAGGCGTTCCGTCAACGACCGCCCGATGCAGGACAACTATCTTGTTTTAAGGCTTATTATGGAAAATGAGATGAGAACGCTGTGCCTGTATTCGGAAGGCGGCGGCGAGTATATTGAGGAGCCATATATCGGGATCTACAAAACTCGCGGGAATTCAGGCAAAGTATTATATCAGGTATATACAGATAACATGGAGAAAAGCAGCGGCAACGCAATCAATATCCGCTGGAACTTACCCGCCGACGTTTCCCATCTGCTTAAAGACTATGCTCCGGTCAGAGACTATGCGGAGGACTATGTGCGCGAACAGATAAAGTATTACAACAGCCTCGGCTACAACATAACCGACGCGAAGATCACGGCAGTGACCCTTATGAACACCGGCACCGCAAGCCTTACCAAGGCTGTCGAGATGTGGCGGCTTGAGTACCGCCTGCTGCCGGACGACGCCGAAAAGGTGGTTCTCGCAGGAGGAATGAAAATGGAGGACGGCTGGCTGACAGAGTGGGGCAGCACGGGCCAGCCGCTTCTCGTGACCGTCCACGACTGGGACTCGAAATCCGAAATCCGGCGCAGGGTGGGCGCATTCAACACGCTCGGAGTGCAGGAAGAATATCAGGGCGACTACACCGCCGCCGCGATGGCGCTGTATCACGACTTTATTTCAAAAACAGGCGTCACGTGGGAGTATAACCCCAAAAGCTCCGTCTTCCCCGCCCTGCCGATCCGCATCAATATCCCTTTTTCCAACGCTCATGTGTCGGTGGACAGAGGAATGCTTTGGCTTAACGACGAAACGAAAGCGCCAAATTACATCGACTGCGGGAAGGAAACAGATTACCCGGCGGGCAAAACCATCCTCTGGTCGCCTTCGGAAGGCGACGTGTTCGACAGCAGCGACGTCGCCAACGGCTGTATCCTTCGCTTCGAGATAACTTCCAGCGACGGGAGCGTCCACAAAGGGACGATACTCGTCGATCAGTCAAAAAAGGCGGAAAACGGAGTGTGGTTTTACAGCGTTGCGCTGGCGGAAACCGACACCGGCCTGGTTCTTGCCAATAGCAGCGAATACGGCGGCGGATGCATATTGAAGCTGCCTGACGAATCATAAAGTTTAAAATATAAAACAGTCTTTAGGCTTGATATTGCTGACATCCCCCAGAAGTTTTCCGGGGGATGTTTTGTTATATGCCTTTCTTACATCATGTATCATGGAAATTTCTTGCACTAAACAACTTTTAGTCAGATCCGTATAAAAGCGCACAAATAATTGTCACAAAATGCCTCTTTATTTTGTTTTTATTGGTAGAGAGAAATATCTGGTTGTTAGCATATGGAAAAACCTTAAGGCTTTTTCTATTCTGAATCTTTTAATAAAACGCGACAATGCCAGTTGAATCGAAGGGCGGTAATCACGTTGCACTGCATAAAGGTGGAAGTGTTCTTGGATAAAAAACAAAATAAACAACCAAAAGACAAATTCGGCATGACAACACCTGCCGAAATTAAATAGAAGCTGAGCGTATGGCGGGTGCTGCCGTGTAAGTTGGAGCTTAAGAGGTTGATATTGTATGGCCAGGACTTCATACAATATCAAGCGGTTCTCTGCCAATATACATAAGGCAAAAGCTATACGCCGGAATAGATTCCATCCACGTATAAAAAGACAATACAGCGCAAAAAGCGATGACGACCCTTAGGCAGGGCGCTGCTTGATAGAATAGTTTTTGCGGCCGAGTTTACGAATTTCAGTAAACTCGGCCGCTTTTGTCTTTGTGTGCTTTTCTCTGGGTGCCGCAGTCCTCCCCGCCTCCTTTCCCTGAGCTTTCGGGAAAGGAGGTGGAAACGGATGGACAAGGAGTATTTTATTGAACTAAACGGCAGGCAAATTCCGGTCAGCAAGGAAGTATATTATGCTTTCAAGCGCCCTGTTTGGAGAGAGCGCAAGCGCAGGCAGGTTCGCGCGGAAAAGGAGCTGTCGCTTGAGGCGTTTGCGGACGCGGGGTTTGAGATTCCTTCCGAGCAGGCGCTTGTTGAAGAGATCGTCGAGGACAAGCTTTTGCTGGACATGCTGTTCAAGGCGCTTTCGGAATTGACGGACGATGAACGTTTTCTGGTCAACGAGTTGTTTTACAACGGCAAATCGGAACGCGAGCTGTCTAAAGAAACCTGTGTGCCGCGAAAGACGCTCGCCTACCGCAGAACTAAAGTCTTGGAGAAACTGCGCAGGCTGATTGAAAAAATGTAAAAAATTTTTTGCCCACCCGCCCCCTAACTTTCCTTTGGATTGTGAGGGGGTTTTTTTCCCCGAAACGGAGGTGAAGGACATGAGAAAAAATGCAACTGCCGCTTTGACGCAGAACGAGGAAACGGCGGAAGAACTGGTTGGCATCCTGACCGCCATCAGCGTGGTGTCAAAGCGGCTGGCAAAAAAACTGGCAGCGCTCGAAAAACTGCCTGACGAAGGGAGGGACAAAACGGATGGAACAGCCGAAACCGCTGCTGCCCATGCTGATTAAAGCTAAGCCCTACAGGCATCAGATTGAAGCGTTCAATTTTGTATGCGGCAAGTTCGGGCTTATCCCTTCGCAAACTATGCCTTCTGCAGGCGCGGCGCTGCTCATGGAAATGGGTACCGGCAAGACCATAACAAGCATCGCGGTCGCCGGCGCTCTGTATCAGGCGGGCAAAATCCGCAGGCTTCTGGTGGTGGCCCCGCTCTCAATCCTCGGCGTCTGGGACGGGGAATTCGCCAAGTTTGCGGATTTCGATTACAGCCTTGCGGTTCTTGAAGGCAGCGCCGCAAAGAAAACCGATACACTGCGGCACATGCGCGGCTCTCCCCTGCAAGTCGCGGTAATCAATTATGAATCGGCGTGGCGGCTGGAAAAGGAACTTGCCGCATGGAACCCCGACCTGATTATTGCGGACGAGGGGCACAAGATCAAAACCCACAACATAGCCGCTTCCAAAGCCATGCACCGGCTGGGCGCGCGGGCAAGGTACAGGCTGCTGCTTACCGGAACGGTCATCACTAACAAGGCCATCGACGTGTTCAGCCAGTACAAATTCTTGAGTCCCGCCGTCTTCGGCCAGAGCTTCTATGTGTTCCGCAACCGGTACTTTGACATGACAGGCTACGGCAACCACACGCCGGTGCTGAAAAAATCAATGGAGCAGGATTTGATGAAAAGGCTCCACAGCGTCGCCTTCCGGGCGACCAAGGCCGAATGCCTTGATTTGCCGAAGACCACCGACATTGTGCGGTATGTGGAGCTGGAGAGCGCCGCCATGAAGATTTACAGGGATCTGGTAAGGGACAGCTACGCGGAGCTTGGCAAGGGAGAAGTGACGGCCACAAACATACTGACGCGCCTGCTCCGGCTGTCGCAGATAACCGGCGGCTTTATCGGCGGCGGCGAAGGCGGCCCTGTGCAGCGCGTCAGCACTGCAAAAGAGGAAGCGCTTGAAGATATTATCGAGGATGTTTTGCAAAGCGGCAAAAAGCTGGTGATCATAGCGCGGTTCATTCCGGAAATCAACGCCATCTGCAGGCTCCTTGAGAAAAAAGGCATCAGGTACTCGCTCCTCATGGGCGGCGTGAAAGACCGCGAGGAGCAGGTGTCGGCGTTTCAAAACGGCCCGGAGGTGCAGGTGTTTGTCGGACAGATCGCGACTGCGGGGCTCGGCGTGACGCTCACCGCCGCCAGCACCATGGTGTTCTATTCGCTGGACTACAGCATGAGCAATTTCGAGCAGGCCAGGGCGCGCATCCACCGCGTCGGGCAGAAAGAGAACTGCACCTATCTGTACCTGACGGCAAAAGGCACTGTCGATGAAAAAGTGCTGAAAGCTTTGAGGGATAAGGCAGATCTGGCGAGAATGCTGGTGGACGATTACAGAAGCGGGCTCAATCCTTTTGCGGCAGGGGGTGAAAAAGCATGAACGAGCAAGGCGAGAAGATGTTTGAACTGGCCGAACAGCTTAAGGAACTCAAAGACCTGAAGAAATCCACAGAGCAGGAGCTCAAGAAAATCAACGACAGGATCGACGAGACGGAATACCGCCTGTCGGAGCTGATGGCGGAAACCGAAACGCAGAACTTTACCCGGGGCGGCGTAATGTACTATCTGACCGGCACAATGAGGGCGTCGGCTGCCGCGGGCCGGAAAGAGGAACTGTATTCGGCGCTCAAAAAAGCTGGGTTTGGCGACCTTGTCTATGAAACGGTCAACGCCAACTCCCTGTCGGCCTTTGTCAAGGAGCAGATGGAAGAAAACAACGATGAGCTTCCAGGCTGGCTTTCGGGGCTTGTAAACGTCTTTGAAAGGACCTCGGTCGGGATGCGCAAGGCTTCAAAATAATCAATTTAGGAGGTTTTCAAAATGTCAAGCAAAAAAGAAACGTCGTTAACAAAGCAGGACAACGGTTTTCTGAGGCTTGCCGATTTCAACATGGCTGGGATGATGGCAGAAGAGCTGGACGGCCTGGATATGAGCTTTGAGCGGATTAAAATCCCGTCGGCGGGCAGCACCGTATTTGAAGTGCCTGGCGAAAACCCGGGGGAGCCGGATACGGTCAAGGAATTTTCGGCGGTGATTTTGTACCATCATCCGCTTCATGCCTACTACAAGACCAAATACACCGGAGGCAGCCAGCCGCCCGACTGCGGCAGCTTCGACGGCATAACCGGCGAAGGCGACCCGGGCGGAAATTGCAATACCTGCCCATTGAACCGGTTCGGCACCGGCGAAAACGGCAGCAAGGCATGCAAGAACCGCCGCAGGATCTATGTGCTGCGCGAGGGGGAGATTTTCCCGCTGCTCTTGTCACTCCCCACCGGCTCTTTAAAGGAATTTACCAAATACATCAAGCGGCTGCTGTCCAAGGGCAGGAAATCCAACAGTGTGGTAACCCGCTTTTCTTTAAAGAAAGCGACAAACAGCGGCGGCATCGCCTATTCGCAGGCGCAGTTTGCAATAGACAGGACGCTGACGGCCGAGGAATACGCGCTTATCGGCAAGCTGTCCGAGCAGGTCAGGGAGTACAGCAGGCGGGTCGGTTTCGAAGCGGACAATACCGTGGAAACGGACATTGATGAAGAGGCATTTGCGGATCCCGAAACTGGCGAAATTATCGAGCCTTTAAAATAAGAACCATGCTTGGGGCGCGGGAGCAGGATTCATTCCTGTTCCCCGCTTTAGGCGGAGGGGAGGGACTATGGAATACAAATGCGTAACAGATTTAACGGAATTACGGGACTATCTCGATAAAGCGGGCTTAATTGCTTTTGACTTTGAAACCGCGCCCCGGGAGAAATACCGCAGGGATGAAAAGGCGGCGCTGGACGCGCATAAGGCGGATATCGCCGGAGTGAGTTTTTCAGTTTCCGAAGGAACGGCCGTTTATGTTCCGTTAAAACATAAAACCGGAAAGAATGCCGGTTCGCCGGATAAGATCATGCAATGGCTGTCAGAGAATGTGTTTGCCAATCGAAAGGTTGTAAAAATCGCTCACAACCTGAGCTTTGAGGCGATGTTCCTGTACGCCCTCGGCGTCGTGCTGCAGCCGCCCTGCTACGACACCATCGCGGCGGCACTGATGACTTTGAAGAGCAATACAGCTTTTAGGACACTTGCCGACAGCGGGCTGAAAACGCTGACGCAGGAACTGTTTGGCGTGGACCTGCCAAGCTTTGAAACGGTGACGGCAGGAAGATATTTTGACGAACTGGATCCACAGGATGAAGAAACCGTCCGCTATGCCTGCGCCGACAGCGATTATACACTGCGGCTGTATCATCTTTTCAATAACTGGTTTAACCGTTATCTGCCGAAGCACAGATTTATTGTGGAAAAGCTTGAATCGCCTGCGGCGGTTTACTGTGGGCTTATGAAGTACAATGGTTTACTTGCGGATGAGGAACTGATGCTTAAAAAACAAGCGGAGGCCGAAGGGAAGCTTGCGGAGCTGCGGGGTAATATCGCCTTTTTGATCGGCGACGTGAATATCGGAGCAAATGCTTCTACCTCGGCTTTCAAGAAATATCTGTACGACGATTTGAAGCTGCCGGTATTCAAGACAACTGCTAAATACCAGGAGGCCATGGACGACGAGGCCATGATTTTGCTTTCCGAGTGGTGCCGCGAAAACCGGCCCGAGCTTGCGGAGTTGTTTGAACTGGTGCAGGAGTACCGCAGATGGGGAAAAATCAAATCCACCTACATAGACGGGTATCTGGAGTATATAAACAGCGTCACCGGAAGGATCCACCCGGACATGTTCCCGCTGGGCACCGAGACGGGACGCTTTGCGGCAAGGAACCCGAATTTGCAAAACTGCCCCCGCAAGGACAACGACCCTGTTGGCGTGCGCAATTTCTTCATCGCGCCCAAGGGGAAGGCGCTGCTTTCGCTGGACTTCTCACAGATCGAGCTTCGGGTCGGCGCGTTCTACTGCCGGGACGAGCGGATGCTGGAAACCTACCGCACGGGCGGAGACATTCACGCGCAGACGACTTCGGTTATCTACCGCATCCCTTTCGAGGAGGCTGCGGACAAAAGCGCGCAGCATTACAAAGAACGCCGGGCTATCGCCAAAAACTGCAACTTCGGGGTGTTCTACGGCCTGTTCCCAAAAGGGCTCCATCGAAACCTGAAATTCAAGGCGGGACTGGATACGCCTCTGTCGGAATGCGAGCGGATTATAGCAAACCTTAAAGCAGGTTATCCAAGGCTTGTGCAGTGGCAGGAGAAGACAAAAAAGCGCGCGGCGTCAAGACGATATACGGAAACCTGGCTGGGCAGGAGACGGTATCTGCCGGACATTGCCTCCTCCGACTGGGGCAAAAAGAGCTTTGCCGAGCGGTGCGCGCTGAACACTCCGATACAGGGGACGGCGGCGGATATTTTAAAGCTTGCTCTTGGACGCATCATTGAGGGCCTGCCGCAGAGGATGAGGCTGCGCCCGGTTTTGCAGATCCATGACGAGCTGGTGTTTGAGGTTCCGGAGGACAAGGTGCATGAGGCGGCAGTGTTCATTAAGTCTTGCATGGAAGAGCGGCCTTTTGAAGAGTTTGACGTGCCGATTGTTGCAGAAGCGGCATTCGGAGTGAGGTTTGGAGAATTAAAGGAAATAATCGAGGGGGTTAATACATGAGCATAAGCAAATACAACGCCGAAGGATACCTTGATCTAACGGCTTATGAAGCGCTGCTGGCCATTGAGCGGGAGGCAAGGAAAGCGGCATTCCGTCCGCTGGTGTTCATCTGCTCGCCGCTGGCAGGAGATGTTGAGCATAATTTGGAGCGGGCAAGGCGCTGCTGCCGGTTTGCCGTAACGAAAGGTGCAATACCGCTGGCGCCCCATCTGCTGTTTCCGCAGTTTATGGATGACGGTGACAAATCCGAAAGAAACCTGGCCATTTTCATGGGATTGGTATTGCTCTCAAAATGCCATGAACTGTGGCGCTTCGGCAATAGAATATCCCCCGGCATGGCCATAGAACTGGAAAAGGCAAAGCGGCTCGGCATCCCCATCCGGCATTTTAGCGAACAATGCGCGGAGGTGAAGCAAAGTGCAAGGGGTTAAAGCGCCGGGTATTCCCATCGAGGAGTTTCTGCGCCCGTTTTTCGATGCGGGCGAAACGGTCTGCCTGCGGGTATTCAGCGACCGGAAAGATCCGGCTTTCAAGGGCGCGAAGCTTGAGTGCCCGGCGGGCAGGATCGGCAGCATGATGGAAACCTTGAAAAAACATAACGCAAAGAACCGGGGCATCTTCTTTGTCGTCAACTACGGCGGGCATGAGGATGCGGATATTACCCGCATCAACGCCCAGTTTGTGGAGTGCGACAGCCTGAGTTTCGAGGAGCAGCTTGCCGCGATTGAAGCGTTTCCTGTCGAGCCATCGCTGATTGTCAAGACTAGAAAATCATTACACACATACTGGCTGATGAAGAATGCTAAGGTCGAGGATTTCCGCCGGGTGCAAAAACGCCTGATAGCCAAATTCAACGGAGATCCGGCCTGCGTCAATGAAAGCCGGGTGCTGCGCCTGCCTGGCTTTTACCACTGCAAGGAAGAGCCAGTCATGGTAGAGTGCATCAAATTCAGCCCCGAGCTGCGCTATACGCAGGCGGAGCTGGAAGCGGCATTGCCGGAGATCCGGGAAGAACCCAAACCCGGAACACCGGCTCCAAAAGGAACGAGAAAAGGGCTCACGCTGGTTGGCAGGAGGTGCCTGTTCATACAGCACTGCAGGGAAAACGCAGAAACGCTTTCTGAACATGACTGGTATGCGATGATTGCAAACCTTGCGGTTTTTGAAGGCGGCGAGCGGCTGATCCACGCCTTGTCAAAGTCATATCCTAAGTACAGCCATAAAGAAACGCAGGACAAAATCAATCATTTTCTGGAGAGCGGCACCAAACCCATCACCTGTAGAACCATCGCGGAAAAGGGCTTTAGGTGCCCGAGGCTTGAGGACAACTTCTGCGGATGCAAGGCTCCGGCCGCCCTCTGCTACAAACCCCTTTCCGTGGAGGAACTGCGCGAATTTTTGTCCGAACAGCCGGTTGCAAAGTCGGCCGTGGATAACGTGCAAAAGGCGCAGGATTTTGTCCGGGATTTTCTGTACAACGCGGACTCCGTCGTCGCAGCCACGTTCATTGAATACGAAATGAAGGAGCATTTCGAGCTCAATTCTCCGGCAGTCAAATCCCTTTGTGCGCTGCAGAAGGATCTTTTCAAAGAATACCGCGAGAGCAAGGAAACAAAGCGGGAAACCATGGGCGAAGAACTGCCGGACTGGTACGAACCCTCCGAGCGCGGCGGCCTGCGCTTTATCCCGGGCCTGCTGGCAAGCCATATGTCCAAAAACGTCAGCGCCTTTTACGGGGCGGAAAGCTATTACATCTACGAAAACGGCGTATACAAGGCGGCCTCCGATCTGCAGGCGGCGGCCAGGGTGCGCGGGCATCTCATCGAGCGGTACGCCACCATGTCCGCGATCAACGATACGGAGGGCCAGTGGCGCATGCTCATTTACAAGCCCATCCGGGAAATCAACTGCAACCCGTTTATTATCAACCTCAAAAACGGGCTGTACAACGTGCTGGACGGGAGCTTCAAGGCGCATACTCCGGAGTATTATTCTACGGTGCAGCTTAAAGCCTCGTACAATGAAAACGCGGAGTGTCCGAAATTTATGGCTTTCCTTCAGAGCATTCTGGGGGACACGGAAATCCATCTGATGCAGGAGATCTTCGGATACCTGCTCATCCCGGTCAACAAGGCGCAGAAAAGCTTTGTTCTGGTGGGCGCGCCCAACGCGGGCAAATCGACGCTTCTTTCGGTGGCGCAGGAAATCCTGCTTGGGAGCGAAAACGTCAGCAACATCCCGTGGCAGTCGCTTTCTGACCGGTTCAAGACAGCAGAATTATTTGGGAAACTTGCAAACATCTTTGCCGACCTGCCTTCAAAAAGCGTGGACGACAACGGCATTTTCAAAGCCTTGACCGGAGAGGACTACATCACCGCCGAGCGCAAGAACAAGAATCCTTTCAGCTTCAAGCCGTATGCCCGGCTGCTTTTTTCCTGCAACGAGATCCCCCGCAACTACGGAGACCGCAGCGAGGGGTTTTACCGCAGGCTCATTATCATCCGGTTTGAAAACCCGGTGCCGCCTGAAAAACGCGATCCGAACCTGATAGAAAAGCTTGCCTCAGAGCGGGACGGCATCTTTATGTGGGCGCTTGAGGGGCTGAAGCGCCTGATTGCGAACGGCTATGCGTTTTCGGAAACCGAAGGTACGAAAGCGGAGCTTCAAAGATACAAGGTGGAAAGCAACAGCGCCCTGTCGTTTGTGGAGGAATGCTGCGTGCTGGAAGACGAAGCGGAATGCGTCCGGGAGGAGCTGTTCCAGGCATACCGGGACTATTGCTTGAAAAACGGCTTCAAGCCGATGTCGCAGGCCAATTTTAACAAGGATATTGAAAGCCTGGGCGAGCGCGTGGAGCGCGGGCTTGAAAAGGTCAGCCGCCGCAAAACATGGCGCGGCATACGCTTGAATGGGCAATGATATGAGAACACGCAAACATATTGAACGGGTCTGGGGCAAAAACGAACGGGCCGCGAACCACTTTAAAATGCTTTAAAGCCTTGCAGCATAGGGTTTTGAACGGGGTGAACCACTTTTTCATATTTCTTATATAGGAACCAGAACAGCAGAGGGTATATAGAGAGAAATTAATATATATAAAAGAATATGGATAAAAACCCGTTCAACCCGTTCAAAGCGGTATAAATACTGGGTTTTTAACGTTAAAAACCGGTTCGGGACCCGTTCGCTCCCGTTCAAAACCCGTTCAGGAACTAAGGAGCGGCGTTATGGCAGAAAGAGATATCGTAAACGCAATCATGCGGTATTTAAAGTCTGTGCCGGAATGTTTCTGCTGGAAAGAGCATGGCGGCATGTACGGCACAGCCGGTCTGCCGGACATTATCTGCTGCATTAAAGGCAGGTTTATCGCCTTTGAGGTGAAAACAGCGTCCGGCAGGCTGACAAAGCTTCAGGAAGCGACGATGCGAAAAATCAGAGATGCAAAGGGCGAGGCCTTCAAGGTAACAAGCGTCGGGGATGTCAGAACCGTTTTGGACGGTTTATCCATTCTTGAAAACTTGGAGGTGGGCGCTCGTGATAGCGTGGAGATACATAGACAAACCGGCGGCGACGATCGCCGCCATCAAGGACTACAACAGCATGCGGAATGTCATCAACATCACACCGCAGGAGATAAAAGAACTTTACGACCGGATGATTAGTCCCCGCGCGGCTAAGCTTACCGGCCTTCCGAGGGTGAGGAACCCGCGAAGCGGAGAGGAAGCGCTGGCGGAGTCTCTTGACAAGCTGGACGTGCTTCAGGAACGGTACCGCCAGGCGATAGAATACATGGGCTGGTTTGAACCGGCGTGGGGCGCCTTGACCGATGAGGAACAGCATATTTTGCGTGAGTTTTACATGACCGGCAATCAGCGTTCCGGAGCGGCTTCAAGGCTTCAGTGCGAGCTCAATTACAGCGAAAGACAGATTGAACGCCTGCGCAGCAAAGCGCTTTCCCGTCTTTCACTGATGCTGTTCGGCAAATAAAAGATGGCGGTTTGATGGCGGTTTGTTTGCTTTGTTCTGTGCTATACTTGTAGCATGAAATAGTATGATAATCACACAGAAGCCTTTGGGGCAAACGCCCTGAGGGCTTTTTCCATGCATGAGGGATGGGACTATGCCAAGAAAACCCAAGCGCCCGTGCAGCTATCCGGGCTGTGCGGAGCTGACGGACGGAAGATACTGCGATAAGCATCAAAAACAAGCTGACTCATACTACAACAAATATGAGCGCGACCCGGCAACACGAAAACGCTATGACCGGAGTTGGAAGCGCATCCGAGACAGATACATAGCGGAGCATCCGCTTTGCGAGGAATGTCAAAAGGCCGGAAGGCTCACTCCAGCCGAAGAGGTGCATCATATTATCCCTTTATCCAAAGGCGGAACCAATGAGGACGGCAACCTCATGAGCCTGTGCACAAGCTGCCACTCGGCAATAACGGCAAAAGAAGGCGGGCGCTGGAAAAGACGGTAGGGGGGTCAAAATCTCTGGTGGATATGTTTCGTGCAACGGGCGTGGGGTCGCGCGCGAAAAGTCGCAGTTTCAAACGGGGTATATCCCTCGTCGTCTCAAACTGCGCTGTGCAGGCCCCAATTAATTACATGAATCGAGGTGATGTGTGTGGCAAAGGATGGTACCAGCCGCGGCGGAGCGCGTATTGGCGCGGGACAAAAGAAAAAGCCGCTGGCTGACAAGATTCTGGAAGGAAACCCGGGCAGACGCAAGCTTATGGTAATGGAGTTTATGGACACTGCAGATCTGGAAGGGCAGAGCATGCCGCCGCCGAGGGAGTATCTTGCCGCAAAGCAGAAGAATGGCAAGGCGACACTGGCGGTGGAGATTTACGAAAAGACATGGCAGTGGCTGTACGAGCGACGGTGTGAGCATCTTATCCCTGCGCAGCTAATCGAGCAATACGCACAGAGCGTGGCGCGGTGGATCCAGTGCGAGGAATGCATCACCGAGTTTGGCTTTCTTGCCAAGCATCCGACGACCGGCAACGCCATCCCGTCGCCTTATGTGGCCATGAGCCAAAGCTTCATGAAGCAGGCCAACAACCTGTGGTATCAGATTTACCAAGTAGTGCGCGAAAACTGCGCCAGCGAATACAAAGGGGCGACACCGCACGACGACGTGATGGAAAAACTCCTGACGGCAAGAAGGGGTGGTTGATTTGAACATACAGAAAATCAAAGCCGAGCTTTTGAATCCTGCCGTCTACAATCCCCGCAAGGACTTAAAGCCAGGCGACAAGGAATACGAGAAACTCAAACGCTCGATAGAGGAATTCGGCTATGTGGAGCCTGTCATCTGGAATAAGAAGACCGGCAATGTGGTAGGCGGCCACCAGCGGCTGAAGGTGCTGCTGGATTTGGGGCAGGCCGAAATCGACTGCGTCGTGGTGGAGCTTGACCCGCAGAGGGAAAAAGCGCTCAATCTTGCCCTCAACAAGATTCAGGGAGAGTGGGACGAGAATAAACTGGCAGAGTTGATGGCCGAGCTGGACGCAGGTGCCTTTGATGTTTCGCTCACAGGATTCGACGCTTCTGAAATCGACGAGCTTCTCAACCGCTGGTACTCCAAAGAGGCGGTGCAGGACAACTTTGACATAGACAAAGCGCATGAGGAAATCATGCAGCGCGAACCGGTAACAAAGCGGGGTGATATCTGGCTTCTCGGGAACCACCGCCTGATGTGCGGCGACTCTACGAGCGAGGAGGATTTTGAGAAGTTAATGAACGGGGGTCATGCACAGATGGCAGTTACCTCCCCGCCATACGGAGTGGGCAAAGAATATGAGAAGGCCGGAATCGAGCCGTGGTTTGAAACCGTGCGCCCGGTTATCAGAAATCTGTGCAGGCGTGCGGATATTGTTTGCTGGAATCTGGGCGACCTTTACGCCACCGGCTCACAATTCATCGAGCCTACCAGCGTATACAGCGTGAATATGTTTCTGGACAACGGTTTTCGCCCCATATGGATCCGTATCTGGAAGAAGCAGGGACAGAATTTCGGCGTGGGCCCCTATCACCTTGTTTCAAACAAACCGGTGCAGCAGTATGAATATATTTCGGCGTTCAGTAAAAACGGAGAGGCTGAGGAATACAACGATCAGGAGTATGTGTGGCTTTCGGCGTTTGCAGGACACAGTTATAAATTTGTAAAACGGCTGACCAAGGAGGAGCGTAAGAAGTGGGGCTATGCCGGCATATGGGAGATGACGACAGTCCGGGCAAACAAGGAGCACCCTGCCATGTTCCCTGTGGAGCTTCCATGGCGCTGCATCAAAATGCACAGCGATAAGGGCGGTATTGTGCTGGAGCCGTTTTCCGGCAGCGGCACGACCATTATTGCGGCAGAACAGACCGAGCGTAAATGCTATGCGATGGAGCTGTCGCCTGTATACTGCGATTTGGCGGTTAAACGCTGGGAGGACTTCACCGGCGAAAAAGCTATGAAAGTGGAGGGTTAGCATTTATGGAGATACAGAAAATACCTGCAGAAAAATTAAAAGCTGCAAAATATAACCCGCGGAAGGACTTAAAGCCGGGCGATTCTGAATATGAAAAGCTTTGCCGCTCCATTGAGGAGTTCGGATATGTAGAGCCGGTCATTTGGAACAGGCGCACAGGGAATATCGTTGGCGGGCACCAGCGGTATAAGGTATTGACTGCCTTGGGGTATAAGGAAATCGACTGTGTTGTGGTTGATTTGGATGAGCAGCATGAAAAGGCGCTCAATGTTGCTTTGAATAAAATCAGCGGAGAGTTTGATATTCCGCTTTTGACAGATTTGCTTAAAGGTTTGAATGATGATGGCTTTGATGTCTCCCTTACCGGTTTTGACGCTGCAGAGATCGACGAGCTGTTCCGTGATAAAACTGCCGCCAATGTCAAAGAGGATAATTTCGATGCGGAAAAGGCGGCGGCGGAAATCAAAACGCCGGTTACCCAAAGGGGAGATATATGGCTGCTCGGCAGGCACCGGCTGATGTGCGGCGACAGCGCCTTGCTATTGGATGTGCAAAAGCTGATGGATGGCAAAAAGGTGCGGTTCGTTTTCACCGATCCTCCCTGGAACGTGGATTACGGTTCGGATACCAGACACCCAAGCTGGAAGCCCAGGCAAATCTTAAACGACAGAATGAGCACCGAGGAATTCGGCGCTTTTTTATCGCGCGCTTTTAATTGCATGAGGGAGGTTTCAGAGGCCGGGTGCATGACCTATGTGGTGATGTCTGCGCAGGAATGGGGCAGCTTGATGAACGTCCTGCGGGAGGCGGGGTACCACTGGTCAAGCACGATTATATGGAAAAAGGATAGCCTTGTACTCTCCCGCAAGGATTACCATACCCAGTACGAGCCGATCTGGTACGGCTGGCTGGAGGGGACGCGCCTTTGCCCGCTTAAAGACCGCAAGCAGTCGGATGTCTGGGAGATACCCCGCCCGAAAGTGTCGGAGGAGCACCCGACCATGAAGCCTGTTTCGCTTGTGGCAAAGGCCATGCTCAACAGTTCTCATGCGGGAGATTTGGCGCTTGACTTGTTCGGAGGTTCCGGCACGACAATGATTGCCGCTGAGCAGACCGGGCGGGTCTGCTTCATGATGGAGCTTGACCCGAAGTACTGCGATGTGATTGCAAAGCGCTATGTTTCCCAGTTCGGGGATAACGCCGCATTCCTGCTGCGCGGGGATGAAAAAATTCCTTATGCGGAAACACAGATCGCTTGAAAATGTCCTTGCTTTCCCCTCAAAACAGAGCGTTAATGTACCCCGCCAAAAGAAGAAAGGTGGGATTTTTTTATGGGAATCAAAAATGGTTCAGCTTATTTGATGGGAGGTGTATGGAATGAGGAATAACAGCTTCCGCTTTTCACAGAAGGTTGCCAGTCAGGAGAGAAAAGTTATTGCCGCAATAATCGCCGAGGCCCTTGGAGGCCAGGTGCACTATGCCGGAGCGCCGGGCTTTTCATATGAGACAAACGGCTGGTCGGTTGACAGGGACGGCGCTGTGCATTCGCCGGAAACCGGCCTTGACGAAATCAAAAGCATCCGGCCGGTTATCGACGCGCTGAATATCGCCGGGCTGTCCGCAGAGGGAAATATGACGATTGTGCTTTCTTTGTACGGCTTTGGCGAGGCGAGCCTTGAAAATCTTAAAAATATGCTGGCCAGCAAGGAAACGCTGATAAAGAAAGCGCTGTCGGCTGACTGTGACATAGAAGTGTCGGCTGAAAATGGCGAAATCGCCTTCCCTTTTTGGAATGCGACCCTGAATGCCGACGAGGTGCAGACGTATATCACGCTGGCAAGGCAGATGGCGGAACAGGCAAAGGCGCAGAAGCGCGTGCTGGCTGCCGAAAAACCGGCGGATAATGAAAAGTATGCCTTCCGTTGTTTCCTGCTCCGGCTGGGGTTTATCGGGGATGAGTTCAGGACTGAGCGCAGGATATTGCTTTCAAGGCTGTCCGGCAACGGGGCGTACCGGAAAGGCAGAGCAAAGGCGGCGGATGAGAATGAGTGATTTTCATAGCACCGCCTTCTTTGTCAAGCATCCGTTCAGGATTGATGATCTAAAGATGCCTCACCTGTATGAGCAAAGGAAACCTTTTGCGGTTGTGAAAACTATCGGGCTTTCAAAGATTGACTATGAGAACTTCATTGCCGATCTGTGTGTCGGCCGTCGGTTTATCGAGGAAAACAAGGGGCTTTGCCGCATTGACGAAGACGGGGTATGGCAATGCCTGCTGGTACGGCAGCGGGGGCAGCCGGACGGAGTGCTGGTGATGCCCGATGGCATGGATTATCCCAAATACGCCGCATATTATCCGGGAGGAGAGGATTGAAAGATGAGCGCAGGAGGCTTTCCTTCAAATGAAACCGTCCTCCGTCTTAAAAAACAGTATCCGCCGGGGACACGCGTCGAGCTTATCCGCATGGATGATCCGTACTCTATGCTGAAACCGGGAGATCAAGGCACCGTTTCATTTGTGGATGATATAGGGACTATTTTTGTGGATTGGGATTGCGGGTCAACCCTCGGCGCGGCCTATGGTGCGGACATGATCAGGAAGCTTTAAATGTACACAAATCCCGCTGCGAAAAATTGTTGAAAATCCTGCGGAAACTCATGCAGAATTGCCTTGCTATCCTGTGTTTTCAATGGCCTAATGTACACTGCCGAAGGGCAGAAAACACAGGAAAGCGAGGAGAAAAGCGCAATGCTTGAAACGAGATTTGGAATCGAGGTTGAATTTACAGGGATTACAAGGGCGCAGGCGGCAAAGGTCGCCGCGGAGTTTTTGGGCGGGAGGGTCGAAAGCGGAAACGATTATTACAACACGCAGAAAGTAATCGCACCGGACGGACGGGTATGGAAGTTCATGAGCGACGGCAGCATCCGGACTCAGAAAAAGGAGTGCGGCCGGATTGTCGAGGCAAGCCGGGAATATAGTGTGGAGCTGGTAAGCCCGATACTGACCTACCGCGGGGACATTGAAACCCTGCAGGAGCTGATCAGGATGCTCCGCAAGGCGGGCGGCTTCACCAACAGCAGTGCAGGAATTCATGTCCATCTTGATAGCGCAAACCACACGCCAAGAAGCATCCGCAACTTCATCAACATCATTGCCAGCAAGAACGACCTGCTCTACAAGGCGCTGCAGATTGAGCCGGAAAGGATGCGTTTCTGCAAGAAGATGGATGCGGCGCTGGTGGAGAAGATAAACCGCCGCAAGCCCAAGACCATGGCGACCATCGAGAGCATCTGGTATGAAGGCTACGAGGGAAGCCGCAGGCAGCATTATCATGGAAGTAGATACAATTTTTTGAACCTGCACAGCTTTTTCAACGGCAACGGAACGATTGAACTGAGGGGATTCAACAGTGAACTTCACGCGGGAAAAATCAGAAGCTACATAGTGCTTGCATTGGCGCTGAACCATCAGGCGCTGACGCAAAAATGCGCTTCCAGCAAGAAACCGCAGGTTGAAAACGAAAAATTCGCCATGCGGACATACCTCAACCGCATCGGGCTTATCGGCGACGAGTTCAAAAACTGCCGGGAGCATCTTTGCAAACACCTCGACGGCAACGCGGCATGGCGGTTTCGGGCGGCATAGATGAGCGGGGGCGGACAGCCGCCCCTTATCCCGCGGCAAACACAAGGAGGGAGATGCAAATGGACAAGGAAAAAGGAACAATTTATCTGGCATACGGAAGCAACTTGAATTTGAAGCAGATGGCATACCGCTGCCCGACGGCGCGGGTTCTGGGGAGCGCGAAGCTCACAGGCTTCCGGCTGTTGTTCCGGGGCGGGAACGGCGGCGCGGTGGCGACGATAGAAAAGCAAAAAGGCGGAAGCGTGCCGGTATTGCTTTGGAGAATCACGCCTTATGACGAGGAGGCGCTGGACCGCTATGAAGGCTATCCGCATCTGTACCGGAAAGAAACGGTTAAGGTTCTTTTCAAAGGGAAGTGGGTTTCCGCAATGGCATATATCATGAACGAAGGCAGGCTGCTGGGTACGCCGGGTCGCTACTACTACGAGGTAATCCGGCAGGGATATATTGACGCGGGCTTTGACATATCCATTCTCAACAAAGCGGTGCGGGATTCGGCGGCTCAGGAGACGGCGGCGGAGATATAGGAGAAAACGATGTCAGCATAATAGATAATTTCATAGAAATCCACTTGATAAAGGAGCTTCGTTAAGGAGTTCCTTTTTTCTTGTTCACTTTCAGGAAGGGGGGCGGCAAAGCTGCGGAAGTTAAAGCGATATAAGCCAACGAAATTTATGGCGGAAGGCTCCCGGTACGACAAAGAAGCGGCGGATGCCGCCGTTGCTTTTATCAACTGCCTGAAGCATACCAAGGGCGAATGGTACGGGATGCCATTCGAGCTCATTGACTGGCAGGAGCAGATTGTCAGGGATATATTCGGCGTCTTGAAACCGAACGGATACCGGCAGTTCAACACCGCCTATGTAGAAATCCCAAAAAAACAGGGGAAGAGCGAGCTTGCGGCGGCAATTGCCTTATACCTGACCTGCGGTGATTTCGAGCATGGTGGCGAAGTTTACGGGTGCGCATCTGATAGGCAGCAGGCGTCCATCGTATTCGACGTGGCGGTGGATATGGTGGAGCAATGCCCGGCATTAAAGTCCCGGATTAAACCGATGCTGTCTCAGAAGCGGCTGATATACAGGCCGCTAGGAAGCTTCTATCAGGTGCTTTCGGCGGAGGCGTATACCAAGCATGGGCTGAATGTCCATGGCGTGGTATTTGATGAGCTGCATGCGCAGCCGAACCGCGATCTGTATGATGTGATGCTGCACGGATCTGGCGACGCAAGGAAGCAGCCGCTGTTTTTCCTGATCACGACGGCAGGCACCGACAGGAACTCCATCTGCTGGGAGGTGCACCAAAAGGCGGAGGATATCCTGCAGGGGCGCAAGATAGACTCGACCTTCTACCCGGTTATCTACAGCGCGGCCGATACCGACGACTGGACAAGTGAAAAAGTATGGAAGAAGGTCAATCCTTCGCTGGGCATTACAGTGGACATTGAGAAGCTGAGGGTGGCCTTTGAAAACGCCAAGCAAAACCCTGCAGAGGAAAACTTATTTCGTCAGCTTCGCTTAAATCAGTGGGTGAAGCAATCGGTGCGCTGGATGCCTATGGACAAATGGGACAGATGTGCCTTTCCTGTCGATGCCGACAGCCTGCGCGGACGCTTCTGCTACGGCGGACTTGATCTGTCGTCTACTACCGATATTACCGCCTTTGTACTGGTGTTTCCGCCGCTGGATGAATCGGATAAATATCAGATCCTGCCGTTTTTCTGGATACCGGAGGACAATATCGACCAGCGCGTGCGGCGGGATCATGTGCCGTACGACGTCTGGGAACGGCAGGGCTTTTTATACACCACCGAGGGCAACGTGGTGCATTACGGCTTTATCGAGAGCTTTATTGAGGAGCTTGGCATGAAATACAACATCCGCGAAATTGCCTTTGACCGCTGGGGAGCGGTGCAGATGACGCAGAACCTGGAAAGCATGGGATTTACGGTTGTTCCCTTCGGGCAGGGTTTCAAGGACATGTCCCCACCCACCAAGGAACTGATGAAGCTTACCCTGGAGGAGCGCATAGCCCATGGCGGACATCCGGTGCTGCGCTGGATGATGGACAATATTTTTGTCAAAACCGACCCGGCCGGAAACATCAAGCCGGATAAGGAAAAATCCACCGAGAGGATAGACGGCGCGGTCGCGCTTATTATGGCGCTTGACCGCGCACTAAGGCACAGCGGGGAGAACACCGGCTCGGTTTATGACGAAAGGGGGTTGTTGTTTATATGAATATCTTTTCCCGCCTGTTCAAAGCAAGGGACAAGCCGAAAAACAGCCTGTTCGGCAGCGCATACGGCTTTTTCTTTGGCGGCACATCCAGCGGCAAGGCTGTCAACGAGCGGACGGCCATGCAGACGACTGCAGTGTATGCCTGTGTAAGGATACTGGCCGAGGCCATCGCCGGTCTTCCGCTTCATGTGTACCGGTATAAAGAAGACGGCGGCAAAGAGAAAGCGCTGACCCACCCGCTGTATTACCTGCTCCATGACGAGCCAAACCCGGAGATGACTTCATTCGTGTTCCGCGAGACACTGATGAGTCATCTTCTTTTATGGGGTAACGCCTACGCCCAGATTATCAGGGACGGCGCAGGCCGGGTGCTGGCGCTTTATCCGCTTCTGCCAAGCAAGATGACGGTGGACAGGGCTCCAAACGGAGTGCTGTATTACACCTACCGGCGGGACAGCGAGGAGAGCAGGACAAATCCGAAGGCAGGCCTTATATACCTGCGAAGCGACGAGGTGCTGCATATCCCGGGGCTTGGCTTTGACGGTCTTATAGGCTACTCCCCCATCGCCATGGCCAAGAACGCCATAGGCATGGCCATCGCCTGCGAGGAGTACGGCGCGTCCTTCTTTGCCAACGGCGCAAATCCGGGCGGCGTGCTGGAACACCCAGGCGTATTAAAGGACCCGGCTAAGGTGCGCGAAAGCTGGAACGCCGTCTATCAAGGCAGCGCCAACGCCCACCGCATCGCCGTTCTGGAAGAGGGCATGAAATTCCAGCAGATCGGCATCCCGCCGGAGCAGGCGCAGTTTTTGGAGACAAGGAAATTCCAGATAAACGAGATCGCCCGGATATTCCGCGTGCCGCCCCATATGGTAGGAGACCTTGAAAAATCGAGCTTTTCAAACATCGAGCAGCAGTCGCTGGAGTTTGTCAAATATACACTCGACCCGTGGGTGGTGCGCTGGGAGCAGGCCATCCAAAAAGCGCTGCTTTTGCCTTCGGAGAAGAGGACGTACTTTGTCAAGTTCAACGTGGACGGCCTTTTGCGCGGGGATTATGCCAGCCGCATGAACGGCTATGCCGTGGCGCGCCAGAACGGCTGGATGTCGGCCAACGATATCCGCGAGCTTGAGAACATGAACCGCATTCCTGCGGAGCTGGGCGGCGATTTATACCTCATCAACGGCAATATGCTCCCGCTGTCGCGGGCAGGAAATTTTTATGATAAGGAGGCAGATAAGAATGCAAGCAAGAACGCGGGCAGGTAAGTCCAAAAACCCGCAAAACCCGCAGCGCGGATTGGGTCCAGCGTCACGCTGGTGGAACTGGGTGCAAAACGAAGACGGCAGCCGGACTTTGTACCTCGACGGGCCTATAGCCGAGGAAAGCTGGCTGGGAGACGAGGTGACCCCCAAACAGTTCAAATCGGAGCTGTTATCCGGAGAGGGCGATATAACGATCTGGATCAACAGCCCGGGCGGCGACGTGTTTGCGGCCAGCCAGATTTACAATATGCTGATGGATTACAAAGGCAAGGTAACCGTCAAAATCGACGGCATCGCGGCCAGCGCCGCTTCGGTCATAGCCATGGCCGGAGGCGACGTTTTAATGTCGCCGGTAAGTATGATCATGATCCATAATCCGGCGACAATAGCCATCGGCGACACCGAGGAAATGGAAAAAGCCATCGCCATGCTGGAGGAGATTAAGGAATCCATCATCAATGCCTATGAGCTGAAAACCGGGCTTTCCCGGGCGAAAATATCGCACCTTATGGATGCGGAAAGCTGGTTTAACGCAAGGAAAGCGGTGGAACTCGGCTTTGCCGACGGCATCCTGTTTATGGGGGATGAATCGCCGCACGCTGATTCCGAAGTAGCGGAAGGAATGATTTTCAGCAGGCAGGCAGTGACAAATTCCATCCTGCAAAAACTTACACCCAAAGAAAAAACAAAAGGAACCCCGGTTGAGTCGCTGGAAAAGCGGCTTTATTTATTAAAACCATAAGGAGGATTTGACCATGAGCAAAATATTGGAACTGCGCGAAAAGCGCGCGAAAGCATGGGAAGCGGCCAAGGCTTTCCTTGACAGCAAACGCGGGAGCGACGGGCTGCTTTCACCGGAGGACACCGCAACCTATGAGAAAATGGAAGCCGAGGTTGTGGCGCTGGGTAAAGAAATAGAACGTTTCGAACGTCAGGCTGCCATAGATCTGGAACTGTCAAAGCCGGTCAGCAATCCAATCACCAACAAACCCGCTCCTCAAAGCGAAACCAAAACCGGCAGGGCAACTGACGAGTATAAGAATGCGTTTTGGAAGGCTATGCGCAACAAACTCAGTTTTGACGTGCAGAACGCCTTGCAGGTAGGAACTGAAAGCGAAGGCGGGTATCTTGTGCCCGACGAATTTGAGCGTACTCTTGTGGAAGCGCTGGAAGAGGAGAATGTCTTCAGGCAGATTGCCAATGTCATTACCACGTCCAGCGGAGACAGAAAAATTCCGGTAGTGGCAAGCAAGGGCACTGCGTCCTGGGTGGATGAGGAAGGCCAGATTCCGGAAAGCGACGACTCCTTCGCCCAGGTCTCCATCGGAGCCTACAAGCTGGCGACCATGATCAAGGTGTCCGAGGAGCTCTTAAACGACAGCGTATTCAACCTGGAGCAGTACATCGCCAGGGAATTCGCCCGCCGCATCGGGGCCAAAGAGGAGGAAGCTTTCTTTATCGGCGACGGCTCCGGCAAACCGACCGGAATTTTGGCCAATAACGGCGGTGGCGAAATAGGAGTAACCGCGGCAAGCGCGGCGGCCATTACCCTTGACGAGATCATGGACTTGTTCTACAGCCTTAAGTCTCCCTACCGCAGAAACGCCGTATTTATAATGAACGACTCAACCGTCAAGGCCATCAGGAAGCTTAAAGACAACAACGGCCAGTATCTCTGGCAGCCTTCCGTTGCCGCCGGAACACCGGATACCATCCTCAACCGCCCGGTCAGAACGTCGGCCTACATGCCTGCCATTGCCGCCGGAGCCAAGACCATTGTTTTCGGCGATTTTTCCTACTATTGGGTGGCCGACCGCCAGGGCAGGGTGTTCAAGCGCCTCAACGAGCTTTATGCCGCTACCGGGCAGGTAGGCTTCATGGCAACCCAGCGCGTAGACGGCAAGTTGGTGCTGGCCGAGGCCGTCAAAATCCTGCAGCAGAAGGCATCCTGATAAGAAACGGAGGGCTGCGGCATGGAGCTTTTAGAGAAGGTCAAAGCCAACCTCATACTGCAGCACAGCGAAGACGACGCCCTTTTGCAGGAATACATCAAAGCCGCAGTTGCTTATGCGGAAAGTTACCAGAAAAAGCCGGAGGGGTATTATGCCGAAAACTCTATGCCGCCCACTACTGAACAGGCTGTGATTATGTTGTCGAGCCATTTCTACGAAAGCAGGGACGGCTCGACGGCCGGTTTTTTCGGGGATAGCGTACAGGCGGGACAGCAGGTGTGGAATACGGTGAATATGCTGCTGCGGCTGGACAAGGACTGGAGGGTTTGAGGGATGAGCTTCGGAAAAATGAACACATTTGTTGACATCATCTCACCCAAGCCGGTTAAGGACAGCGAGGGCTTTGCTGAAAAAGGGGACGTCATCCTTGCTTCGGTCAGGGCGTACAAGGAAGACAGGCATGGCAGCGAAAAATGGGCAAACAGGGCGGCGTTTTCACAGGCGTCCGCCCTATTCCGCTTCCGCAGGATCCCGAACCTTGAAATCACGACGGATCTTGTGCTTGCCTGCAGCGACGGCAGATACAATATTGTCAGCGTTGAGGATGTAAAGGGGCGAGGGATGTATATTGAGGTGCTTGCGGAGAAGGAGGCGAAGGCCAGTGGCAAAGGTTGACGTTAAGATGCCGGAGGAGTTTTTGCTCCGGCTTTCCAGGCTTGGAGAAAAGACAGAAGAGATCATACCAAAGGTACTGGAGGCGGGCGGAGAAGTGGTGCTTTCCAAAGTGAAGTCCAACCTGCAGTCGGTCATCGGAAGCGGCACTAAATACCCGTCCAGAACAACCGGAGAATTGGCAAGCGCTTTGGGCCTCTCCCCTGCCAAGCAGGACAGGGACGGAAACCACAATATTAAAATCGGCTTTTCGGAGCCGAGAAAAGACGGAGAAAGCAACGCCATGATTGCCAATATCATCGAATACGGCAAGTCCGGACAGCCCGCAAAGCCGTTTTTGAAACCGGCGAAATCGGCGTCGAGGAAGCCCTGCATCGAGGCGATGAAAGCAAAGCTTGAAGAGGAGCTGGGGCGGATATGAGCATATTGTCTGAGATAAATTCCATAGTGGAAACACTGAGCATCCCTGTTGAAACGGGCGTATTCAGCGGAGTGCCGCCGGATGAGTACCTTGTCATAACCCCGATGACCGACACGTTTGAGGTTTTCGCAGACAACCGGCCTCAGACGGAAACGCAGGAGGTTCGGCTGTCTTTATTTGTTAAGGGCAACTACACCGCCCGCAAAAATGAGATAGTGAACGCACTGCTCCAGGCGGGTTTTACCATTACCGACCGGCGGTATATTGGCCATGAGGACGATACCGGCTATCACCACTATGCCATCGACGTGGCAAAAGAATACGAGATAGAGGAGGAATGAGAGACATGGCGACAATCGGACTGGACAGGTTGTATTACGCCAAAATTACCGAGGATGAAAACGGAGAAGAGAGCTACGGCACGCCTGTTCCGCTGGCCAAGGCGATTACGGCGGAGCTTTCGGTGGAGTTGGCCGAGGCTACGCTTTATGCCGACGATGGAGCGGCAGAAGTGGTCAAGGAGTTTCAAAGCGGCACCTTATCTCTCGGCGTTGCGGATATCGGCGCTGCCGCAGCCGAGGTTTTGACAGGAGCCACCCTTGACGACAACAAGGTGCTGATTTCGGCCAGTGAGGACGGAGGGGATCCGGTGGCTATTGGCTTCAGGGCAAAGAAAGCCAACGGAAAGTACCGGTACTTCTGGTTGTACCGCGTAAAATTCGGCATCCCGGCAACAAATCTGCAGACGAAAGGCGACAGCATTACCTTTTCCACGCCAACTATTGAAGGAACGGTCATGAGGCGAAACAAGCCGGACGGTCAGGGCAGACATCCGTGGAAGGCGGAGGTCAGCGAGGACGATCCCGGTGTATTGCCCGCCACTATTACCGGCTGGTATACGAGAGTTTATGAACCTGTCTTTGCTGTGGGAGGAGGCGACGAATAATGGAGGATACGGATAGAAGCGCAAGCATCAAAATTGGTGGCGAGGAGTACCAACTTATTCTAACCACCAGAGCGACAAAGGAAATCGCTAAAAGGTACGGTGGGCTTGAGAATCTCGGTACCAAGCTGATGAAAACGGAAAACTTTGAGATGGCGCTGGATGAACTGGTATGGCTGATTACGCTTCTGGCCAACCAGAGCATTCTGATACACAACCTGAAAAATAAGGATAAGCGGGAGCTTCTGACCGAGGAGGCGGTGGAGCTTCTCACATCCCCGCTGGAGCTGGCGGCATACAAAGACGCTATCATGGAAGCGATGTTTAAAGGCACTAAAAGAAATATTGAAAGTGTGGATGACCCAAAAAACACACCGGCCGGGTGAGCGATGAGGAATTGTTTACCCGGCTCATATATTATGGTACCGTCCAGCTAAACCGCACCGAGGATGAAGCATGGCTTATGCCCATCGGGTACCTGCTGGATTTGTGGGAGTGCCACAAACAGTTCTTAGGTATTTCCAAACCGAAGCGGGAGCTGACCATTGATGATGTGATACCTTATGGGATTTAAATATTTTGCAGGAAAGGAGGCGGTTTTGTGGCAGACGATTTTGGCCTGAAGATCGGCATTGAAGGAGAGCGCGAGTTTAAAAATGCCATCCGGGAGATCAACCAAAGCTTCAAGGTGCTGGGCAGCGAGATGAACCTTGTTGCATCCCAGTTCGACAAGCAGGATAAATCAGTTGAAGCTGTTACAGCGCGAAACAGGGTGCTAAGCAAAGAGATCGACGCGCAGAAAGAAAAAATTGCCACCTTGGAAAAAGCGCTTGCCAATGCCGCCTCCTCTTTCGGGGAGACCGACCGGCGCACTTTAGGCTGGCAGATACAGCTCAACAACGCCAAAGCGGAACTGATCAAGATGGAGCGCGAGCTGGAGGCAAACAACAAAGTTCTGGATACTGCAGAAAAAGAGTTTAACGAAGCGGAAAAACAAGCGGACGAATTCGGCGATGAAATTAAAAAAGCCGCGGATCAGGCGGATGAGGCGGGCGGGCGCTTCGAAAAACTGGGCGGCGTTTTGAAAGGGATCGGCGTGGCCATGGGCGCGGCTATGGCGGCAATAGGCACGGCGGCAGTAGGCGCGGGCAAGGCTCTTGTGGATATGTCGGTAAATTCGGCGGCCTATGCCGATGAAATCCTTACCGCTTCAACCGTAACCGGCATGTCCGCCGACAGCCTGCAGGCGTACAAGTACGCCGCGGAGCTTGTGGATGTGTCCTTGGACACTTTAACCGGCAGCATGGCAAGGAACGTCAGATCCATGTCTTCAGCAAGAAAAGGCACCGGCGAGGTCGCAGACGCTTACCGGCAGCTCGGAGTTTCGGTCACTGACGCCAACGGCAATCTGCGCAACAGCGAAACCGTCTACTGGGAAACCATAGACGCCCTCGGCAAGGTGTCCAACGAAACCGAGCGCGACGCGCTGGCCATGCAAATTTTCGGCAAATCCGCGCAGGAACTCAATCCCCTTATATCGCAAGGTTCTGCAGGCATTGCGGAACTGACCGAGGAAGCAAAGCGCATGGGCGCGGTGATGAGCGAGGATACACTGAACGCCCTCGGAAAATTTGACGACAGCATCCAACGGCTCAAGGCGGGCGGCGAGGCGGCAAAGAACATGCTGGGCACCGTGCTACTTCCCCAGCTTCAGATATTGGCCGACGACGGAGTTACACTTCTTGGCGATTTTACGCGGGGACTGTCCGAGGCCAACGGCGACTGGACAAAGATAAGCGAGGTCATTGGCAATACGGTGGGAAGCCTTGTGGATATGCTGATGGAAAACCTGCCGAAGCTCATTCAGGTGGGCCTGGATATCGTGACTTCCATCGGCGGGGCTATTGTGGACAATCTGCCGGTTATTATCGACGCGGCGGTGCGGATTGTCATGACGCTGCTGCAGGCTTTAATCGACGCACTGCCGCAGATAACCGACGGCGCTTTGCAGCTTGTAATGGCGCTGGTGCAGGGGATTATTGACAACCTTCCCGCTTTGGTGGAAGCCGCGGTGCAAATGATTGCGACGCTGGCGTCCGGCATCGGAGAGGCGCTTCCGGAACTGATACCCGCTGTAGTTGAAGCTATTATCCTTATTTGCGAAACGCTTATTGACAACATGGATCAAATTTTAGATGCGGCCTTTGCCATTATCGAGGGGCTGGCGCAGGGACTTTTAAACGCTCTGCCAAAGCTTATCGAGGCGCTTCCGCGAATTATCGCGTCAATCATTGATTTCGTGACAAGCAACCTTCCGAAGATCGTAGAACTTGGGATTACGCTTATCGTCCAGTTGGTTGTGGGCCTGATCAAAGCTATTCCGGAGCTGGTCAAGGCGCTTCCGCAGATTGTTGCGGCCATCCTTGAAGGCTTGGGCAAGGCGGTTGTTTCGGTGGTTGAGATCGGCAGGAACATTGTCAGGGGTATTTGGGAAGGCATCAAGAGCCTCGGAAGCTGGCTGTGGGATAAGGTCAGCGGCTTTTTCTCCGGCATTGTCGACGGCGTGAAAAATTTCCTTGGCATCCGCTCCCCGTCCACCGTTTTTGAAGGCATCGGCGGCAATATGGCGCTGGGCCTCGGCGAGGGCTTTAACAAGGCCATGGCAAGAGTGGCGGACGACATGCAAAATGCGGTGCCGACGGACTTTAATATTTCGCCTGACATTAGCGTAAACGGACGCGGCGGATCCGCCGCTTCAGCTTCCGGCCCGCTGGTCGTTGTTCAGCAGATGATAGTGCGCAGCGAGGATGATATCCGCAGGATTTCGCAGGAATTGTACAACCTGATGCAGACCGGATCAAGGGCGCAGGGCCGCTTCAGCACAGCGTAGGAGGCGAAGAACAATGGGATTTATCTATAACGGAATTTCGTCGCAAAGCATGAAAATCCGGGCCAGGCTTGCCGGATGGCAGGTGTCCCCTGCCCTGCGCAACTCCTTTGAAACTGTGCCGGGTAAAGCGGGTATAGCCGATTTTGGATGTGACATCTCCGAACGAACCATCACAATAAGCTGCGGCGTGCTTCCCCGGCGCAGCTTTGCCGAGCTGGTGTCGGTTCTGGATAACGCGGCGGAATGGCTGAATCCGGCAAACGGGCTTAAGCAGCTTATCCTCGACGACGTGCCCGACAGGTATTTCATGGCGCGGCTCTCGGAGGCGGTGGACTGCGAGCGGCTGCTGCGCACTGCCGGAAGCTTCGAACTTCGTTTTATCTGTCCTGATCCCTTTGCGTATGCACTGGATGATGAAGTATTTGTTATTTCCGAAACACGAATGCACGAGTTTGAGAGGCTTGCGGGAAACGCCGATTCCGAGCCGGTGTATCTCTTGAAGGGCGTGATCGCCGCATCCTCCTCAAGCTATATATCCCTCATTACAAATGGAGAGGAATTGCGGATTGTCGGCCCATTATCTGAGGGCGAGACGCTTGTCATTGATTCCGGCATGGTAACCGCAAAGGTGACGGACGCCGCCGGAAATACCCTGAGAAACGGCCTGCCGTGCCTGCAGGAGCTGAACTTCCCGATTCTCAGGAAGGGCGTGAACAATATAGGGATCAGCGCCGTGAACGCGACATTCACGGAACTGAAAATACAGGCGAAAAGCCGCTGGAGGTGACCGGCGGCAATTCGCGCGCTGAACGGAGGTGGCTTTAGTGGCGATAAAATCAGTATTAACCTCTCAGGAGGATTTTACCGGAGAATTTCCTGCAACTTCGCGGACGTCCGCGCTGTGGCGGTTCAACGAAAGCGCTCCGGACGGCAATCTGCGGCTTTTAGATTCGTCCGGGCATGGCAGGCATTTTACTGTATCGGGCTGGTCGGGCACCACCGCTTCGCTTCCACTTGGCCGGTTCGGACGCTATTTCCGGCAGAACATCAACAACCCAACATCAGAAAAAACGCATCTTGTGGCTGCCAACGACGGCAGCATTTTCAGCAATCTGGGAGAGAGGATTGTCGTAGGCGGATGGATCAACCCCACCACCTATTCGGTAGGGCAGACATACTGCCCTATCTTTAACACCCGGCAAGGACCCGGCCAGCCGATTTTCTATGTGTCCCTCTATCAGGGCAGGCCGCGCATGATGCTGTATAACTCCGCCGGTTCCCTTATTCTTGATCAGAGCGAAACGCCGGGCTTTTCCATGGTCAACGGCGGCTGGTACTTCATCGCGGCCGTCATTGAGGTGACGGCCAAGACCTCGCAGTTTATCCTCTGCGACCGGGGCAGCGGCGCGGTCTGGACAGGCCCCAAGCGCACCTTTACCGGCACGCTCAACCCGTCCTGTACGGCCAATATCGTCATGGGCATGCACGCCGACACCTATTATTTTGCGGGCGGCTTCGACGACTGGTTTCTGGAGACCGATTCGCGCCTGACCATCGACGACCTGGCGCAGCATTTTAAGAATGCGCTGCTGGCGAACGGCGCGGACAGTGCCGCCAGTGTGGACGCCCTGACGGAGCCGGGCGCGGTTATGCTGAAAGCGGCAAACGGCGTTTATCCCGCAAGCGGCGTGCTGTATACCAAGGCAGCTCCCTGCGCCTTGTCCGGCAGCGGGCGCGTGGCGGTGACCAGCGAGTATGCCGCAGGCATAACGTCGGTTTCACTGATAGAAACCAGCACGAGCGACGACCTTGCGGAATGGTCGGCATGGCAGGCGGTGGGAACAAGCGGCGAGCTTCAGTCCCAAAACCGGCAATATATCCGGTTCCGGGTGACGCTGACCACCGCCGACACGTCAAAAACGCCGAAACTCTTGGAAATCCAGCTTCATGACATCCCCAAACCGCCCTATGAAAAGCTTGGCTTTGCCCGTCCGGTGGTGCTGGATGGAAACGGAGCGTGGGAAGCCGTCCTTGAAAACGCTTTTGACATCATCGTCACCGGCGAGGTAAACGGCGCGGATACGCTGGAGTTCAAGCTCCCGTTCCATGACCCGAAAAGGAGGGCGCTGGAAAACGAAAAGCAGGTGCAGATAGTAAACGATATCTATCGCATTCGTACTTTGACGGACAACAAAAGCGAGGACGGGCGCATCATTACACAGGTTTACGCCGAGGCGGCGTTTTATGATTTGTCTTTCAGCGCGGAAAAGGAACCTGCGGACTTTAACGCCGACGCCGCCGACGTTCCGATGAAATACGCATTGCTGGGCACCGGCTGGTCGGTGGGAAACGTAACAGTAACAGCGAAGCGGACATGGCGGTGCACAGAAAAGAATGCCTTATCCATCCTTCGAGCTGTACAGAACATCTATGGCGGCGACCTTGTTTTTGACAGCGCCAACCGGCTGGTGCATCTATTGGCATTCAGCGGCACAGACAGCGGAGCGCTGTTTTCGTATAGAAAGAACCTGAAAAGCATCCAGAGGGTGGTCGATACGCGGGAACTGGTGACAAGGCTTTATGCCTATGGGAAGGACGGCATGACCTTTGCTTCCATCAACGGCGGCAAGGAGTATGTGGAGGATTACAGCTTCTCCAGCGAAGTGAGGGTGTCTACGCTTGACTGTTCCTCTTTCAGCAATCCGTATCAGATGCTGGAATATACCCGGATGCGGCTTGCGGAATATTCGAAGCCTCGCGTTTCTTATGTGCTGTCGGCCATGGATTTGTCGGCGCTGACAGGCTATGAGCATGAAGTGTGGAAACTGGGCGATATCGTAACGGTGGACGATAAAGAGTTGGGACTTTCCATCAAGACCCGCGTAGTGCGGAGGCAGTACAACCTGCAGGAGCCCTGGAAAACGGTGATCGAGCTTTCCACAAAGCTTAAGGAGCTTGGCGATTCTTCGGCGCAGTGGGACAAGGCGGCGGACACGCTGTCTTCAACCGATCTCCTCGACCGGCAGGAGATCAAGGATATGGTGCCCTTCAATCATCTGCGCAATTCCCGGGCGGACGACGGCTTTGCTTATTGGGTCAATTCCGGCTTTGAGGTGGATGCCGGGAACGGCGTTTCGGGAACGGCTTCCTTCAAGGCTGTTGGCGTGCCCGGCATGACAAAGAGCCTGTCGCAGACGGTATATCCGGCAACGCGCAAAAGTTACACCTTTTCGGCGCAGATTGCTTCCGAAAACCTCGAAAAGGGCGAAAACGGCCAGGTGGGCGTTGAAGTGGTCATTGAATATGAGGACGGCACGACGGAAACAAGGTTTATTGATTTGTTTTAAAGGATGGTAATGGATATGGCTTATTTCAATCAGACTGCGCACAATATTTCTCCCAAAAGCGGGAGCAAAATTAAATCCATCACCATCCGGCTGTGCGTCACCGACTGTAGCGGTACTGTGTATTTCACCGACTTATTGCTGCAGGGTGGCTCGGTGGCCACCGGCTGGGTGGGGCATGTGTGCGAGATACGGTGGACATTGGACGGGTAAATAAAAGTAGGAGGTAGTAATTGCAAACAAGTAGTTTTTATATTGAAATAATGGTATAATCTGTTTGATTTATGTTTGAAAGGATGTGCCGGAGATGGATAAGAATAAAATTAAATAGTTTCCTATTACATATTCGCAACGCCGAAAGAATTCTCTTGGTCCATTGCATGTAGAATGTCAAGTCTCAGGGAGATATTTAAAGTTCCACAAAAACTCATCGATATTACAAGGTGGAGAATTCATTACTCTAGATGTAATGGCAATGCCGATTGAAGATGGAAAAGCATCAAAAAAGATATGCCAAATGATCGTAACGAGAGAAGATTTACTAGAAGCCTTAAATAATATTACTCCTAAAGAATAAAGCATTGTAAATAGAATTAATACAGTTTTGTTATAAGAGATCGCATCGGCGGTCTTTTTTATTTTACCTGGGGTGTTGATGATGGCAAAAAACAGCTTTATCAGGTTCGCGGAAACGTTCAAAATAAAGGAAGAAATGCGCGTGGTCAGTATCACAGTACGTCTGATGATCGCAGATTGCACCGGCACAATCTATTTTACCGACCTGCAGCTTCAGGAGGGAGACAGGCTGACGGGTTACACCGTCCACACAAGCAAAATGCTGATGAAGCTGCGGGAAAACGGGGAGATAGTCCCGCCTCGCCATTACAACGGCGTGGTGCGGACGGCGGAAACGGTTATTTTATTCAACCTGGGCAAAACATCCGCGGGACTCGACTGCTATATCTATCCTGTACAGGATATGGCTGCAGAGAGTATTGAACTTTCCCAGGGAATGGGCGCGCACAAGGTGAGGTTTCTTGATCCGGTGAACGCAGGCGATGAGCTGGCGCTGCTGGCGTCTGCCCGCAGGTGCCTGAAAAACGGAAGTCCAGCTCAAAAGGAAGGGTTTTATCAGTATTCTGCGGCATGGGACAGCAAGCATACGGTGAAGCTGGAGGAGAGGAAATCGGCGTGGGTGCTTTTTGAATTTCAGGAGATGCAGGACGGAGGTGACCGGTTGTGAGGGATATCTTGAAAGGCAAACGGTGCATGGTGTGGAGCTTTATGGGCAATGCCCGGATGTATCAGGCACTTGACCAGTACGGCGATCGCTTTGATACGGTGGGGATTTTTACCTTTGAAGTGGATGCCACCGGTACTATTTCAGAAACCGGCACCAGCATCAGCAGCATGCTTCCGTATATCCAAAAATGGCCGCACATTAAGTGGCTGCTGACCATTATGAACCATGGAACAGCCTCTGTTTTTACCGCGCTGAGGAATAACACAAACGGAGCAAAGGATAAGTTTCTCACTGAGATCGTGCGGATCATGAACAAGTATCCGTGGTGCGCCGGGGTGGACATCGACCTGGAGCGCGGCGGCGGATATGAAAACAAGGACTCGGCAAACGCCCTGTTCAGGGATATCTACCAGACCGTAAAAAACTTCAATCCCGCCAAGCTTGTCAACATCTGCCTGCCTGGGATGACCGGCGTCCAGGGGTCGGTGGGCGGCGAAAACTGGTGCGTTTATTCAGACCTTGACCCGTACTGTGATACCGCCGCCATTATGAGCTACGGCATGGCGTGGGCCGGCTCCGCTCCAGGGCCTGTATCTCCCCGGGACTGGCTGGAGGGCATATATGACTATGCGGTTACCGCGATGTCACCGGATAAAATCTTCATGGGACTGCCCGCCTACGGCTGGAACTGGCGGATCCACGACACGCCCGAAAACCTCGGAGTCACCTATCGCGGAGTGTCCAACACCTACTATGCGGCCAAATACTGGATGACGGGGGTATACAACTTTACCGGCGACGCGCCGCCCCAGCCGTTCATTCCGATTGTCGCCTACTGGGACGACTACAACAAGGTGCCGTGGGCGCTGCCCCACGTGTACGACTACATGGAGGGCTGGGACGCCGTATCCTGGGAATATCCTCTGCAAAAAGGCGTATACAACAGGCGGAGGTATTTGACTGGCTACGGCAAGGAGCAGAGAGCGGAGTTCGGAACCGTATATATCGACAGAAACGGCCTTCCGGACGAATATGAGGGAAATGTCATTGTGGCGGAGGACATGGCTTCGCTTGGAGATGCGGAGACATCGGCGGAGTACCGCTTCGAGATAGCACAGGCGGGATATTACGATATTGCCGTCCGGCTTTGCTTTCCCTATTGGGACAAAAATGCGATTGTGGTTTCCCTGGACGGCAATGCGAAGACTTTCAGCGAAAACCGCCTGTGGTGGCCATACTGGAGAAGGCTTTGCTGGCTTATCCTTGCAAAGGGTGTCTTTCTTTCGGCAGGTATGCACGCTGTCAGCATAAGCGGAGGAGTGCCGGGAGTCCAATTTTACGGATTTCGGGTGTGCAGCGATTTTACAGAGCGCCCTTTTGCGGGCGAGGCGGCATATATGCTGTCGCCGAGGCAATTTAAGGATGTAAACGGCGTGATGGCCGGGCCAGATCGAGGGTTTAAGCTGACCTTTGAAATGCTGCGGAGAAAACCAGACTCTGCACTTATCTGGTATGAGGATTTCCGGGACAGAAATATACTTCCGGAAAGCTACTGGACGATCCTTTCCGGAGAGTGGAGCGTGTGGCAGGATCCGGAAAGCGCTGCCGACCGCCCCTATTCCCAGCTTGATGGATACGGCGAGCTTGCATGGAAGTATGACGGCTTTTCCGACGTCCATATCCGGGCGAGGCTGGCCTTCCCGCAAAACGGCGGCGGCCGGGCGGGAGTGTTCCTCGGCGATATTTTTTGCTGCCTTAATTACGACACGCGGAGAGTGGAGCTTTATCAGGGCGCTTCCCTGCTGGGAAACTATCCCGCAAGCTTTTCAAGGACTCCGGACGGCGAAATCCGCACAAACCCCAATATGTACACCATTGAAATGCGAAAGCGCGGCAATACGGTCAGGGTCTATTCCGGCGCAAGCTCCACCCTGCGCTTTACGGCGGCTGTCAACAATACAAGCGGCTATGCGGGAATCCGCTCGGACAGCCGGATAGTATGTGAGCTTCTGCGGCTTGGCGATGCGTGGGTATATGAGCCGTATGAACGCTTTGATGTAGAACTTCCGGATGGCACAACAGCAAGCTTCGGAAGAATTCCCCGCACGGGCGTCACATGGGATGAGGAGTTTCAGGTGTTCTCGGTCACCAGCGATGTGGAGGAATCGGCTACGAGAACGGAGGATATATCGCTGGACTATGATTTCTTCCACTCGCTGCTTTTAGAGCTTTCCTGCGGCAGCGATTATCTCGTCAAAATCGTCCCGAAGGACGTCAACATCTGGATATCCCGTCTCTTTCTCGGAGACGCGGACGGTTTTTCCATCCTGTATTATCAGGACGTGGACAGCCTTGTTTACTGGGCGAACGAAGCGGCTTACCGCTGGAAACTGCGCGGCATCGCCCTCTGGTCGCTCGGGCAGGAGGATATGCGGTTCTGGGAGGCGCTTCCGAAACAAATATAGGTCAGGGGTATTTATATATTCAGCGCTTTGCTTTTAGGCAGGGCGCTTTTTAATATTCAAATTTGATTGAAACGGAGGTTTTGGACAATGAAAACAATATGGAACTGGGTGCAGGCGGCCTTTGCCGCCATCGGCGGTTTCCTTGGCTGGTTTCTCGGCGGGGCGGACGGGTTTCTCTATGCCCTCATCGCCTTTGTGGTCGTCGACTACCTGACCGGCGTGATGTGCGCGATTGCGGACAGGAAGCTGTCCAGCGAAGTCGGGGCAAAGGGCATCTTCAAGAAGGTGTTCATTTTTGTGCTGGTGGGCGTGGGACATATCATCGACAGCCAGGTGCTCGTAAGCGGCGGCGCGGTGCGGACGGCGGTTATCTTCTTTTACCTGAGCAACGAGGGCATTTCCATTCTGGAAAACGCCGCGCATGTCGGGCTGCCGGTTCCCGAAAAACTCAAGGCGGTCTTGGAGCAGCTTCATGACCGCAGCGAAAAGGAGGACAAGTAAATGAACCTGCATAAACTCATTCTGACAAACAACGCCTGCTATAAAGCGGGACGGACTATTGTCCCGAAGGGCATCATGGTGCATTCCACCGGGGCAAACAATCCATGGCTCAAGCGCTATGTTGGCCCGGACGACGGCTTGCTGGGCAAAAATCCGTACAACAATCATTGGAACCAGGATAAGCCGGACGGGCGGCAGGTCTGCGTCCACGCCTTTATTGGGAAACTCGCCGACGGCACGATTGCCACCTACCAGACGCTGCCATGGAATATGCGCGGCTGGCACTGCGGAGGCTCCGGCAACGATTCATATATCGGTTTTGAAATCTGCGAGGACGGGCTGAACGACGCTTCATATTTTTCCGCCGTCTACAGGGAAGCCGCCGAACTGTGCGCTTATCTTTGCAAGGAGTACGGGCTTACCGAAAAGGACGTCATCTGCCATTCGGAGGGCTATAAGCTCGGAATAGCAAGCAACCACAGCGACGTTATGCATTGGTTTGTGCGTTTCGGAAAGTCCATGGATGCGTTTCGCGCCGATGTAAGGAAGCTGCTTGACGCTGCGGGCAATCCTAAGACGTACATTGTGCAAAAAGGCGACTCCCTCTGGGGCATTGCCCAAAAGCAGCTCGGCAGCGGGGCAAGGTATCCGGAGATTATGACCCTTAACAACCTGTCCTCGACGGCGATTTACCCCGGGCAGGTTTTGAAGATACCGAAATAAGACCTCAATTGCTGAATGAAAAGTCAAAAAAGCGGGGGCGGCGGTTTGGCTGCTCCCGCTCAACTTAAACTCGGGAGGTGTTTGTTGTGGCGCATGCGGGAACGGTTTCCAAGCATCCGGAGGGATTCGAGGATTACGTGAAAAGAGCGAAGCTTTCCATGCCGCCGGAGGAGCTGCAGGGGGAGCTGGATTACTGGCGTTCCCGGAAAGTCCTGCAGAGGATGCTTGACGGGGGCTTAATCACACCGGATGAATTCCACAAAATCGACGAATTAAACCGCAAAACTTTCTCGCCCAAGCTGGCGCGGCTGATGGCGTAATTGCCTTGCTATTATTTATGCTCAGAGGTATCATGTCCACCCCGGGAGGAGGTGAAAATGATGCGAAAAGTAATGAAGATTGAAGCTAATGGGGACAGGTTTGTTTCATCCCTGAAGCTTCGGGTGGCGGCATATTGCCGCGTTTCCACCGACAATGACGATCAGCTTTTAAGCCTTGAAGCGCAAAAGCAGCACTATGAAAAAATCATCAGGGACAATCCGGAGTGGGAGTTTGCCGGGCTGTACTGCGACGAGGGCATTTCCGGCACTAAAAAGGAAAACCGTGAGGGGCTTTTGAGGCTTTTGCGGGACTGCGAGAAGCATAAGATTGACTTTATCATTACCAAATCCATCAGCCGGTTTGCGCGCAATACCGCCGACTGCCTTGAGATCGTCCGCAGGCTTTCGGAGCTTGGCATTTTCATCTATTTTGAAAAGGAGAACATCAACACGCACTCCATGGACAGCGAGCTTTTGCTTTCGGTGCTCAGCAGCCTTGCGGAAAATGAATCGGTTTCCATCTCGCAGAACAACAAATGGGGCGTCAAGAGGAGGTTTCAAAACGGGACGTTCAAGCTCTCAAGCCCGCCCTACGGTTATATATATTGCAACGGAACGATAGTTCCGCATCCAGAGGAGGCGGCGGTGGTTAAACGTATCTTTGCGGAAATTTTGACGGGCAGAGGCACCCATGCCGTGGCAGAAGGACTTAACGCTGACGGAATCAACCCCGCTCGGGGAAAGAAATGGACGGCGTCGGCTGTCCGCGGGATACTCGAAAATGAGAAGTATGTGGGCGATTCTCTTTTTCAAAAGACCTATACCGACGATAATTTTATCCGTCATTATAACCATGGCGAAGAAGAAATGTATTATATAAAAGATCATCATGAAGCGATCATAAGCCGGGAGGATTTTGAAGCGGCAAAGCGCATCTTGGCACAGCGCAGCCGTGAAAAAGGAATTGAAAAAGGCACAGGCAAATACCTGAACCGCTACGCTTTTTCCGGCAGGATTATCTGCGGCGAATGCGGCAGCGTATTCAAACGGCGGATCCATATGGCAAATAAGCCTGGGCAATACGTTGCATGGTGCTGCAGCAAGCACATTGCCAGCAAGACCAAGGATTGCTCCATGGTATATATTCGCGATGACCGCATCAAAGAGGCGTTCGTTTTGATGATGAACAAATTATACAGCAACCATAACATCATTTTGAAGCCGCTGGTTGAAGCTATGAAGGAACAGGATGCAAGCGGTTCTTATGCAAAGATAAGAGAAATTGACGCAAAAATAGAGGAAAACGCGGAGCGGGCGCAGATACTGGTCAGTTTCCTGACGAAAGGGTATCTGGATCCCGTTCTTTTTAATAAGCAGAACAATGAACTTAAGGCAGAAACGGCAAGGCTCAGGGAACAGCGGGCAGCGCTGGCAGCGTCTTCTGCAGGAGGACTGTCTGCGCTTTCAGAAGCGGAAGCGTTGCTTAAATACCTGTCAAAAGAAGGCGGCATTATTGAGGAGTTTGATGAATTTCTCTTTGAAAGGTTTGTGGAAGGCATTACCGTTTTTTCGCCAGCAGAGATTGGATTCCGAATGAAATGCGGCCTTGTCTTAAAGGAAAGGATTGAACGGTAAATGGCGCATATACCATACGGATATAAAATTAAAAACGGGTCTGCATCTCTTGACAAAAACAAAGCCGCGCAAGTCAAGATGCTTTTTGAAGAATATGCCGGAGGCTTGTCTTTGGAGGGCGCGGCAAATAAGGCGGGCATTCCCCGCAGGCATGCTTCGATTGGAAAAATGCTTTCCGACGAGCGGTATCTTGGCGACGGATTTTATCCTGCCATTATCGGTGCGGAGCTTTTTAATCGTGTTCAGGAAGAGCGCATACGGCGCGCAGAGATGCTTGGGAGAAACCGGAATTACTTTGCTGACGATAAAGCAAACATCTCGCCTTTTTGGGGCAGGATTTTCTGCGGCGAATGCGGCAGCGAATACCGGCGTTACGCGGAAAATGGCAAGGAACGGTGGAGATGCAGCAGGCGTATTGTCAAAGGGCGGCTGTGCTGCGCCAGTCCAGTGATATCGGAACAGAGTCTTGAAGAAGCATTCATGGAGGTTGTCTGTGCGCTGGATATGGAGGATGTAAAAGCAAGGCCGCCCAAAAAGAGGATGATTATTGAGAAGAAATATGATGATCCGCTTAAGCAGGCAGAGTATGTTTACTCGCTGGTAGAAGCAGATGATTTTGATTATATGACAGAAAAGTTGATAAACATTATGAAAAATGTGCCGGCGGTTTTTGACGGAAAGTTTATGTCAATGGTTGTTAAAAGAATTACGGTATTTCAGAGCGGGGCGGCGATGTTTGAACTTATAAACGGCAAAATATATGGGAAGGAGCTGATCATAGTTGGCGGCAGCAAAAACCGTGTCGGTAATACCGGCAAAACCGAAGCAGAATAGAACTGCAGAGGCTAATGCCAGGCAAAAGCTGCGGGTAGCGGCCTACTGCAGGGTTTCCACTGACAATGAAGAGCAGGCGTCCAGTTATGAAGTGCAGATAGAGCATTATACCAGATACATCCAAAGCAATCCGGAGTGGGAACTGGCCGGAATTTTTGCGGATGAAGGCATTACCGGAACAAATACGAAGAAAAGAGCGGAATTTAACCGCATGATCGAGGAATGCATGGCTGGCAGAATTGACATGGTGATAACCAAGTCCATCAGCCGCTTTGCCCGGAATACCCTCGATTGCTTGAAATACATACGCCAGTTGAAGGACAAGGGCATACCGGTGTTTTTCGAGAAGGAAAACATTAACACCATGGACAGCAAGGGAGAAATCCTTTTGACTATCATGGCAAGCCTTGCGCAGCAGGAAAGCCAGTCGCTCAGCCAGAATGTCAGGATGGGCATTGCATTTCGGTTTCAAAACGGCGAGATACAGGTAAACCATAACCGGTTCTTAGGTTATACAAAGGATGAAAACAAACGGCTGGTTATTGTTCCCGAGGAAGCGGAAATCGTCAAACGCATTTATCGGGAGTTTCTTGAGGGCGCGAGCCTTCTGCAGATAGGCCGTGGCCTTGAAGCTGACGGCATTCTTACCGCCGCAGGCAAACCTAAATGGCGGCCGGAAACTATCCGAAAGATACTCAAAAACGAGAAGTACATTGGGGACGCTCTTTTGCAAAAGACTTATACAGTGGATTTCCTTTCCAAGAAGCGGGTTATTAATAACGGCATCGTGCCGCAGTATTATGTAGAAAACAGCCACGAGCCGATCATTCCGCGGGAGCTTTTTTTGCAGGTACAGGAGGAGCTGGCAAGACGGGCAAACCTTCGGAGCGGCGAGAAAGGCGGCAAGCGCGTTTACAGTTCCAAATATGCTCTGTCGAGTATTGTTTTTTGCGGAGAGTGCGGTGAAATTTACCGCAGGGTGCATTGGAACAACCGCGGCAAAAAGTCCATAGTTTGGCGGTGCGTAAGCAGGCTGGAGGAAAAAGGTTCTGACTGCGGCTCGCCGACTGTATCAGAGGAAGACTTGCAGAAAGCAGTGCTCAAGGCTATCAACAGCATAATTGCCGGGCGTGATGAGTTTATTGAAACTCTCCGCAGGAACATTGAAACGGCGTTGGGCGGGGAGTTTGACGAAAGCACGGAAGCTATAGATAAAAAGCTTGAAGAACTGCAGCATGAACTCTTGCGGCTTGCCAGCACAAAAGCAGCCTATGACAGTGTGGCAAACGAAATATACCGATTGCGGGAGCTGCGTCAGGAAACATTGGCCAGCAACTCTGAGCGGCAGAACAAGCGGCAGCGGATTGCAGAGATGATGGATTTTTTGGAAAGCCAGAGCGGCGTTATTTTTGAATATGATGAAAAGTTGGTTAGATGGCTGGTGGAGAAAGTCACTGTGTTTGAAGGCGGGATAGTGGTGAAATTTAAGACTGGCATTAGTGTGGAACTGGATTATAGGTAAAATTATTCGATAGTTATTGCATTATGCTATAGCATATGCTATAATATAATATCTGGAGGTGCATCTACATGCCGTTTGAAGACATTATAAAAGCTATTCGGGCGCAATTGAATATTACTCAAGAGCAGCTTGCTCGCGAGCTTAATATAAGTTTTTCAACTATTAACCGGTGGGAAAATGGGCATACCTCCCCTAGCAAATTAGCCAAGATGCGTCTTTTGGATTTTTGCAGCAAGAAAAATGTAGATGCAGCTATTGCCTCCGAGCTTGAAAAATCCTAACGCTGCAAAAACCAAAACACATATTGTATTGAAAGGGGAAATTACTATGGCCAGGGCAGATTTATTGAAAAAGCTTTTTAGTAGCTTTAAGCAAGATGATAAAGAAACTTTTTATAAAATAGCAAATGAGATTATTGAGGATGAACGCAAAAAAAATCATGGCATACTTGCTGATGACTTGAAAATGATCTTATCTAACGGTAATTCACCTGTTAAGCGTTCAACAGCGGCGTTTATTGCAAGCATGCCAAAGGATGCCGATAAAAATGCGTCTCTGGTTGAAGTGATATATCCGGAAAAGTACTTTTCTGATTTGATTATAACGCAAGAAAAACTCGGTCAATTGGAACAGGTTGTAAGAGAATTCAATAACTGGGATGTGTTAGCAAGTAATGGAGTTTTCCCAACAAGAAGAGTGCTTTTTTATGGGCCTCCTGGTTGTGGAAAAACCCTTGCTGCTCAAACGTTAGCATCGGAAATTGGCATTCCGATGCTGTATGTTAGATTTGACGCTCTAATATCTTCTTATTTAGGAGAAACCGCAAGCAACATACGTAAAGTGTTTGATTATGCAAAGAATGATAGCTGGGTTATTTTTTTTGATGAATTCGATGCGATTGGAAGAAGCAGGAACGATGCATCGGAACATGGGGAAATCAAACGAGTGGTCAATGCATTTTTACAGCAATTGGATAATTATAAAGGCCGTTCTTTAGTGATTGCTGCAACAAATTTTGAACAATCGCTTGACTATGCCATATGGCGCAGGTTTGATGAAACTATCCGTTTCGATATGCCAACGAATGAAGAGAAAATTGCTTTGTTTGCACTGAATATGAAAAGATTTAAGGGGCCGGATCATGTATTTGAGCAATACATGGAGCGTATGCATGCCTTTTCTCATGCTGATGTTGAAAAGGTCTGTCAATTTATAATGAAACAATGCATTCTTGAGGGAAGGAAAATATACACAAAGAAAGATGTCGATTATGCTGTAAGCAAACAAGAAGCTATTGTTTCATTAAGGAAAACTCAGTATTAAGTGAGGGAGGGGCTAAAAAATGGCTGTTCTAAATCATATTGAAATAATGAGGGAGGATACGGTTAGGCAATATCGGTTTCCATCTTTCCCTAACGCCCCTAGGCCTACCAATCGAGACAGGGCAACTCATGGCAAAAAACTAGGAGAAGAATTGTCTCAAACCACAGAATTTATAGAATCAAAACGCGTTCATTTGGGGATAGATTCGGAAAATCTCTTAGTTTTAGAGGTTATTAGTGATGCTATGTCCAGAGAAATTTTAGAAAATATGCTGGTTAAGTTTAATCTGTTTCTTGTTGAGGAGACGGATGTCATAGATCCAGCTAACCCTAACAAATCCAAACTTGTTATTCAATTTGAAGATAAGGCAGCGCTTAATTTATTTAACCAGGAAAGAGAATTATGGCAAAATGATGATCCAAATGATGCTATTTTAACCTATGCCCAAAGAAGAGATTTATTCAACTGCATAGAAAATATCAGAAACGTTTCTCGTGAAGATAGAATCGGTTCCCGTTTGAAGAAGTACTTTGATGATCCTTCCCTGTTCCCTGAAGGTTTTTTCGTTGTAAATATTGATGTGTGGTATAACGGAGACAGGTCGAAGATTATAGAAACGGAAAGAATTATAAAAAAGGCATTAGGGACTCAAGGAAGCACTTTGCTTGGGGATTTGTTTGAGATACCAAGTTTGTTGCTTGGCCGTGCACAAGTAAATGAGTTTACTTTAAATGCATTGCTGGATTTGGACGTTATAAGCCTTGTAGATTTGCCGCTTGGCACTGTTTCTGCGGAACAATATGAATTATACTCATTGCATTTTGACCCCATTATTCATGATAATCTTGGTGAGAATGCTCCCTTGGCCGCAGTGCTTGATTCAGGAGTTTTTTCCGCTAACCCTTTGTTAAGCAATGTTATAGTTGGAGAAGAAGAATTCGACAACACTGAAAATACAACCTCTGATTTGCATGGTCATGGGACAGGTGTTGCTGGTATAGTTGTTTATGGGGATTTTAATAAATGTATTGAATCAAAAGTTTTTACACCGTTAGTTCGGATATGCAATGGTAAAATAATGCATAATGAAAATGGGGATACTTGTTTTCCAGCGGATAAAAGACCGGAGCAGATAGTAAAAGAGGCTATTGAATATTTCTACAAGGAATATAATTGCAGGATTTTTAATTTGTCCGCAGGAGATATGGATCATTTATATAATGGTGGAAGGCAGTTTGCTTGGGCAGAAATGCTAGATCAATTATCAAGAAATTTAGATATCGTCATCATAGTAAGTGCGGGTAATGTGCCAAATCCTGCTATCAATGATTTTGATTCAAGAGATGCGCTTATGGAAAATTGCAGAAACCAACTGTTTCAGCCCGAGCATAGGCTTATTGATCCGGCTACTTCTGCTCTGAGCGTTACGGTAGGATCTATAACACGCTTTGATGAACCAGAGGTAACACAAAACCGTGGCGTAAGGCTGTCGGTGGGAGCAAAGAATTACCCTTCTGTATTTACAAGGATCGGGAGAGGCGTAAATAAAGCCATAAAGCCGGAGCTTGTGGACTATGGCGGGAATTATGCTGTTCATCAAATATCACGTGGCGACACAAGATGGTATAAAAATGACCGCAATCTGCTAGAGCCGACACTACATAACGGAAATGATAAAATATTCAAAGGCTATTGCGGGACAAGTTTCTCTGCACCGCATGTAACGCATATAGCGGCCAGAATTGAGCGTGCTCTTGAAGAGCAAATTGGAGAGAGGCCGTCGGCCAATTTAATCAGAGCTTTATTGGTAAATTCCGCAAGATATACGCCTGAAATGGTGGAGTGGACGGAAAAATCTATTGATGTGTTATATAATGGCAAGGGAAATCCAAAACAAGAGCGCAGGTTAAGGTTAATTGGCTTTGGGAAAGCGGATGACAGCATACTTTACTCACATGAAAAGCAAGTTACTTTATTTGCAGAAGACGAAATAAACTTGCGTTTGTTCCATTTATATAAAATACCTGTGCCAAAGGAATTTTTGTCTGTTCGTGCAGAAAAGAGAATTGCCATCAGTTTAGCTTATAATCCTATAACACGCTTGAGCCGCAAAGACTATCTTGCATGCAATTTATGGTTTGAGGTTTTCCGTAAAATAGATGAAGAAACATTATTGCAGTATAGGGCAAAAAAAGAATCAGGCGAAGATAATGAAGACGATTTGGAAAACTTGCCTGATGAAAATAAAGCGGCATTTTATCCGGGATATAAGGAAATTTCAAAATCAACGCTGCAACAGCGCATATGGACAAAAAGCGCAACTGGCGGGAGAGATCTTCTTTGGAACGAAAATGAACCGTATGTTTATATTTTAGTTACAGGAAAAGAACGGTTTAAATATGCTGAACAAGAGTTACCTCAACCTTATGCGTTAGCTATTACTTTTTCATACTCCGGTCAAGAAGATATTAAGCTTTATGAAAAACTTCAAAGTAATGTAAGGATTAGAGATCGTCAGAGAGAGCGTACACGTGCACAAATTAGAATATAGTATAAATTTCGCATAAAGCAGGTGGCGCTAATGGTGCATAGGACACAAGAGGAACAGCGGCACTATAATATGAGCCGCATCCGTAGCAAGAATACAAGAATTGAAACTGTTTTTAGAAAAGCGCTATGGCGGGAAGGAATAAATTATAGGAAAAATTATCAATTGCTTCCCGGAAAACCTGATATAGCAATAACAAAATATAAGATTGCAATTTTTTGCGATGGAGAATTTTGGCACGGAAAAGATTGGGAGATAAAGAAGCCTAAAATTAAAAATAACCGGGATTATTGGATACAAAAAATAGAAAAGAATATGGAACGTGATATTGAAATTGATCAACAGCTTAAATCTATGGGGTGGCGTGTTCTAAGATTTTGGGGCAGGGATATCGTAAAAAATTTAGAAGATTGTATTAAAACAGTTAAAGAAACTATATTCCAGGTTAAGTTGGAAGAATATACTGATAAATATGCCAATGAATTGGAGCGATGAATTAAGTTTATAGTAGTTTAAAAAAGCTTTTGTTATAATAGACACAAGTTATTATAAAGGGAGATTGAATGGTTATGTTTACATCTGTTGAAATATGCGCCGGAGCCGGAGGCCAAGCGCTAGGGCTTGAAATGGCTGGGTTTGAACATGTTGCTTTAGTAGAAATAGAGAAAGAGTATTGCACAACCCTGAAGCTTAATCGTCCCAAATGGAATGTGATAAATGAAGACGTTAGGCTGTTCGACGGAAATGCTTACCGTGGAATTGATTTGCTCGCAGGAGGTGTGCCTTGCCCGCCATTTTCTGTTGCAGGCAAACAACTTGGGTCGGAAGATGAGCGTGATTTATTCCCTGAAGCAATAAGGCTGACAGAGGTTATTAAGCCAAAGGCGGTAATGCTTGAAAATGTGAGGGGCATTCTTGATTCTATATTTGACGAATACAGAAAAAAAATTAAAGATAGTCTGGAAGCACTAGGTTATCAGGTTGAATGGAGGCTATTAAATGCTTCTGACTACGGTGTACCGCAATTGCGGCCCCGCGTTGTTTTTGTGGCAATAAGAAATGACTTAGCAGCAGATTTCACATTTCCGACAGAAATCATGCATGCTCCTACAGTTGGAGAAATATTAGGTGATTTAATGGGAGCAAATGGCTGGATAGGAGTTAAACAATGGATAGAGCAGGCAAATGATATTGCCCCGACCATTGTTGGGGGTTCAAAAAAACATGGTGGGCCTGATTTAGGGCCTACCCGGGCGAAACGTGCATGGGCTGCTTTGGGAGTTGATGGAAGCGGAATTGCAAACGATGCGCCAGCTCGTGACTTTGTTGGAATGCCTAAATTGACTAACCGGATGGTAGCAAGGCTTCAGGGATTCCCTGATGATTGGATCTTTAGCGGTTCCAAAACCAGCGTTTACCGCCAGATCGGTAACGCATTCCCACCTCCTGTAGCATGTGCGGTTGGAACCCAGATAAGAAAGTGTTTGCTTAAAGCAAACAAACTTGAAATGAAAGGAGCGTGATATTTATATGAATGCATATTTTAGCGAGGCTAGGAAAAAATATCATGCTAATTTGTTAAATTCTATTCTTACAGTCGGGAGCAATGGAATTCCAAGCAATGCTGACAAAGACAGCCGTTTATCTGTTGAGATAGCTAAGGGAATTACCAATTTGCTCGAAACAAATGTAGGAATAAAAGCAGCGGGCCAGACAAGCGGTTCTCAATTTGAGGCCATAAATATGGAATTTCTTAAGGATACCTTTTTGAAACTGGGGAATATACGGCCAGGGAATTGGGATATCCAACGGATAGGCAATAGAGATAGGTTAGCAATATCACGGTTCGAGCAATATGCCCATTTATATGATTTGAACGAGATTTCAAAAGGGAATCCGGAACTTGCAGCTATTTTGGGAAGTGACTATACAATAACGCCAGATGTTATAATATCACATACTCCGTTCGATGATGAAGTTATAAATACACCTACTGTTTTGGTGGATGACAGTGTATGTCTTAAAACCGTATTGAGAAAATCTAATGGAGGTAAAGATATACTTCATGCAAGTATTTCTTCAAAATGGACTATTAGATCTGATAGGAGCCAAAATAGCCGTACAGAAGCGCTAAATTTAATTCGTAATAGGAAAGGCCACCTGCCTCATATTGTGGTTGTAACTGGTGAACCATTACCAAGCAGAATTGCGTCAATTTCTTTGGGAACGGGTGATATTGATTGTGTTTATCATTTTGCACTATATGAATTGATACAGGCTGTAAATGAATTTGGCAATGATGACTCTATTGTTTTGATGCAAACCATGATAAATGGTAAAAGGCTCAAAGATATATCTGATTTGCCTTTAGACCTTGCTGTGTAACTAATACATATGTTTATATACAAAAGCGGGATTTACGTGAGATCTATCAGATTTTCAAATTCAAAGCAGCGAAATGCTTATAATTATGGATAGAATTGTTAAAAGCAGAGATCGTATTTTTTGATTTATGCAAAGAAGATGCTGATGGTTATACGGGAGTTTGAAAACGAAATCGATTCAAGGAACCTTATGGCAAGTAAAGCTTAATCAGGTTGTAAAAGCTGAGGCATTCATTGTTAAATGACATTAGTGTTATAGGTTAGAAGAAGAGAACGGTTTTTCAAAGAATATCTATTCTGTCAATTTGTGCAATTTTAAAGATGGCATTTTGCCGATTGATATGTTTCCGCGAACGCCGGAGACATTTTTCTTCAAATGACATCAATTCAATCGTCTCACGTCATGTTGAGTGCGTAGTATTGATGTCAAGGGTGGGGAAGTGAGGGTGCGGAAAGTCCAGCAATACTATACTGGTTCCTCGCTATTTTGTGTGTGTTGGCAATTACAGAAATGATAAAATGGAGCTATGAACAACAAAGAACCTACGCAATCGAAATAGCACCAAGCAAATGAGCGACCTCTTACGGTTAACCGATTTAATGGCGATACCAATTCTCTCTTTAAATGTTTAAATTATCCAGTCGACAGTTGCATTTATCCTACGCAATTTTATGGAAAAAAACACCTTGATTATACCAGTGCTTCGATAGGCAATCCCACCCTTTCACCCTTGGTCAGCTAGGCAGTAGATAAGCCCCACTCCCAGACCCAACGATATAGATGTAAAGATACCCACCTCGTCGCTTCGCGCATCTCATCAATGAGATATCGAAGCGGCACATCTCGATGACGAGAGGCAGGGAGGTGGTGAAAGAAAAACAATCGCTTAAGATTAAAAGCCAGCACTTGAAATCCGATCATCGCTTTGATCGCCACCGAATCGTGCACGAAGCAGTGGTCCAAGGCGTTGAACGTCTTAAGGTTGCGAAATCCAATATTCTCAATATCCCAACGAGCGGCGGCAATTTGTGCGATCGTCTGGGTATCCGCTTTTTCGGATGAGCATGTGGTTGCTATCCAGCGCTCCACCACATCAGTGACAAAGACTTCTTTGTTTGCTTCGATGACTGTCTTGTTGGTATGACGAATGATTTTTACGATTCGCATGGGCACGCGAACTTGCGGCCATTGTGCCAATCCCTCTTCGTCCCAAGCTTGAACGTAAACGGTATTCCCTTTTCCATCTCTTTCTTCCCAAGTGGAGTCCGGAAGCCGGTTCGCAAAGCAGGCATTTGCCTCTTTCATTATCCGTCGACGTTCTTCTTTCATGCGAACAACTACATGAGCGCCTGCATCCAGAGCGGCATGAATGACGGGTGCTTTGGCAAACAGCGCGTCTAACGTGTATACATCCGTTATTTTTCCATAGGTCTCGGCCATACGTCGGATCAATCGTTGGGCGACGGTGGTTTCTCCTTCATCCTTGTCCACCCCATCCTGAGGTTTTCGCATTTCCCAGTCATAAATCAGGTTCGCGTTGCCGCCAACCTGTTGGGCGACTACGACCGCATGATAATAGTCGGTGGTTTTGTCGCGGTGTTCGCGCGTGAGGCATTCGGGACAACGATAGGCCTTGGTGTGGAATAACTCCACGCCATCGATGGCAGTCACTCGCCAACCATTGATGCTTTCCTTCTGCGGGCCGCGTTGCTCCTTATATCGCTGGATCACACAGTTATGCTGCTCTCGTTGCTCTTTTAGATCCCATTTCATCAAGGCTTGTCGCACCGTATCATGTGATGGCAATCGAATGTTTTTGGGAACCAATTGACGGAATACCCCGGTTTTTTGCCAACGGTCCATCTGCTCCATACTTTCCATACAGAAAAAGGCGCCAAAAAAAGCGACGGTAAAAATGGCTGGGGCTTTGATACGGGGTTGTTTGCGACCATCCTTTGCTTGACGGACCATCTGCGAAAAGCCATATACCTTTGAGGCGTACTGCGTAAAATGTTGAATTAGTCGGCCCGCTTTTTTTCCACCAGGTGTTCTACAAAAAATTTTCTGGACTTCTTCGAGTGGCTGTGCTACGCTTTGCACTGAGGATTCCCCCTTTGTTCAGTGTTTTGCTTTGCAACCACTCACTTCGACAAAGGCAACGGGAATCCTTTAAAATTTTCTGGAAATTAATCTAATTATATCCATTTTCCCGTGGGAATTGTCGCGTTTTCACGACAATTCTCCAACAGCGCCTCAGACAGGGGATTAGCAGACTTTTTTATTAAAGATGCGTGGGTTCTGGAGGGAGAGTTGAAATGGCTAAGAATTGGTATCCTGTCATCAACTATGACAACTGTATTGAGTGTGGCTCTTGCATCAACAAATGTTCGCATGGAGTTTTCAAGAAAGATGTACAAAGACCCGAGGTCATATATCCGGAAGGATGCATAGACGGCTGCCGCGGATGTCAGAATCTGTGTTCTGCAGAAGCAATCACATATTATGGAGATACCGGCGGGAAAAAATCATGCGGCTGCAGCTGCTGTGGCTAATGCTTTAATGAAACAACTGCATGTTTTGCATTGAAACATGCGGTTGTAAAAAAGCATACTTCTGCAGATATGTAGATAATAAAACCATGAAGGGCAAAAGCCGGGGCATGTTTTTAACCGGCTTTTTATAATGAGCGAGGAGGTTTTAAATGTTTACGGCAATACTATATTTCCTGGCGGCAGGATTGCTTTTGCTTTCTTTTTTAAAAGACAGAAAAAAGACAAAAATGGCTTTAAAAAAAGCATGGAAGTCTTTTGAAAATATACTTCCGCAATTTCTATCCATTTTAATAATTATAGGGATTATGCTTGCAGTGTTAAGCCCGGAAACAATATCCAAACTAATCGGCCAGCAGTCAGGGTGGATCGGTATGGTTATTGCATCTGTCATCGGTTCAATTACGTTAATACCTGGATTTGTTGCTTTTCCGCTGGCATCGGCACTGCTTAAAAGTGGAGCAGGCTTTATGCAAATTGCAGTGTTCATTTCAACGCTGATGATGGTCGGTATTGTTACCGTACCTGTAGAGATAAAATACTTTGGGAAAAAGGCTACAATTTTAAGAAATGGTTTGGCATTCATATTCTCATTTGTTGTGGCGATAGCAATAGGGGTGGTGTTGAGATGAAAGAAATTATTAAACGGTATAAGTTTTTTATAATCCTTGTGGCAGTCAATTCAGGAATTCTGGCAATTTACCCTTCCATCGGACAGAAATCAATAAGTATAACATGGAGCAATACCCTTGAAATGCTTTCGGTAATACCGCCCATATTTATTCTTCTTGGACTATTGGATGTATGGGTACAGCGTGAAACCATGATTAAGCTGATGGGTGAGAAATCAGGATTCATCGGAGTTGCATTAGCATTCTTTTTAGGTTCTGCGGCTGCAGGACCATTATATGCGGCGTTCCCTGTTGCCGGGGTTCTATTAAAAAAGGGAAGCAAGTTTTCCAATGTACTTATTTTTATTGGCGCATGGTCAACAACAAAAATACCCATGCTGCTGTTTGAGGCATCTTCAATGGGATGGAAGTTTATGATTACGCGGTTTATAATAGACATACCCGGAATTGCTTTGATAGCATATGCAACGGAAAAGCTTTTAAGCGATAAGGAAAAGCAGTACATCTATGATAATGCGGTTTCATTGAAATAAGAAGTTCATTAAAGACGAAACTGCCATTAAAGGTGATGAGTACAGTGTCAGTGTGTATTAATCATATTTGGGAAAAATTCAGCGGACCTCTGAAAAATTTTATAAGGAAACGCATACCGAATGAGCAAGATGTTGATGATGTTTTGCAGGAAGTTTTTTTAAAAATACATGCAAATATTGAAAACTTGAGCGACGATCAAAAAATGTATGCCTGGATATACAGAATAACTCGAAATGCAATTGCAGATTATTATAGAAGGATTGAGAAATCTGTTGATTTGTTGGAATCCCCTGAAGATTTGGCAATCGGGCATGATGAGGATATAAATCAAAATGTGGAAATAGCAGCTTGTTTAAAGTCTATGATAGACAGCTTGCCTGAAAAATATAAGGAAGCCGTTTTATTAACTGAATTTCAAAATTTAACCCAAAAAGAGTTAAGTGAAAGAATGGGATTATCATTATCAGGTGCAAAATCGAGAGTGCAGCGTGGAAGAGAAAAATTGAAAGAAATGCTTTTGGGCTGCTGTCATCTTGAGTTTGACCGACTGGGAAACGTTATCGACTACAAACATAAAAGCAGCGGATGTAAATATTGCTAAATAAATTAAGGCGAAAAATGCGTCCTTTTTTCTTTTTCAGCGTCTTTATAAGTGAAAAGTCTGCAGACTGAAAATATAAGGAGTGGTATGCGTGATTAATAAAAATAATAATTCTGACTGTTGTTCCTGTAACCCGGGGTGTTGTGGAAGCACACAAGATAGTAAGGTTGATAAAAGGCGTATCGTAATTGACTTTTTATATCTGGATTTAAGTGTTTGTACACGGTGCCGGGGGACTGATGCAAACCTTGACGAAGCACTGGCGGAAGTCTCGCAAGTGCTTGAAGCAACAGGGGTTGAAGTCATAGTAAACAAAATCAATGTAAAAAATGAGGAATTAGCGTTAATGCATAAATTTGTAAGTTCGCCTACGATACGTGTGAACGGCAGCGATATTCAAATGGAGGTCAGAGAGAGCCTTTGTGAATCATGCGGTGATTTATGCGGAGACAAAGTTGACTGTCGTGTTTGGGTTTATCAGGGTAAGGAATATACAGTACCTCCAAAAGCTATGATTATTGAAGCAATCCTGAAAGCGGTATATGGAGGGGGCGTAGCCATCAGTGACACAGTACAGGAATATGTAATGCCCGAGAACCTAAAACATTTTTATGAATCCATAAAAAGCAAGAAGCAGCAAACAGAAAACACATGTAGCGGATCTTCCGGTTCAACCCTATGCTGCTAATGAATACGTTGCGTAAAAGAGGTCGAGTGATCGGCTTCTTTTCTTTTGAAACAAATATGTTTTTTATTTTTTTAAAATGAACACCTATTGCAGCACGCGGCATATAATTGTATAATAAAGTATATTCGTTTATGCGGATATAAGCATAAAGTTGGAGGTGAAATTAAAATATATAATGCGCCACATGCTTAATATTTCCTGAATCAGTGACAGGATAAAAAGTAAATAGTCGAAATTCAGCGCATTTCCCCGTATAATAGAGATAAACGAGTTTAATCGGAGTGATTTAAACTCACCGACGGGGTGAATGCATGACCATGAAGAAGTTCATTATCGAGCAATCGAATGAGGAGCTTACACCGGTAACTGGATTGGCGCTCGTGGGCGCCTTGTTAAGAAAGACTTCATTGAAATTGCGATTGGATAAGTCCACTGTGCCCACTTGTTTGACACCAGATATAAGCCACGGAACTGTTGCTCTGAGCTACCTGGGCCTTCTCTGTCAGGGAAAGAATGACTTCGATGCGATTGAGCTGGCTCGTGGAGATGACTTTTTTCGATACGCCATGGGCGTCGACATCGTACCCTCCAGTCCCACGTTACGACAACGATTTGAAAAGGTTGTTGAGACGGATTTGAAATGGAACGACATCATTATGGAAGAATCTGCTCGTCTCATCAAAAAGGCAAAAGCTCCCCTGACACCTGTTCGGGTCGGCGCTACAGACTATCTGACGGTAGACGTAGATGTGACGCCATTGGATAATTCCGGTTCCAAAAAAGAGGGGGTGACGCGCACCTACAAAGGTCATGATGGCTTTGCGCCCATACTGGCCTACCTCGGTCAGGAAGGCTACTGCATAAACGTTGAGCTGCGTCCGGGCAAAGATCATAGCCAGAAAGGAACGCCCCAGTTCTTAACAAAGAGCATCAATTACGCACGCCAGTGCGGAGCTGAGAAGCTTCTGGTACGCATGGATTCCGGCTTTGACAGCGTCGATAACATACGTGTCCTCCGCGCAGAGAATGTTGACTACATAATCAAACGTAACCTTCGCCAAGAAACTCCCGAAATGTGGAGGGACATCGCCCTTAAAAATGGGCAGGCCCGAATTGTTCGGGAAGGAAAAGTGGAGTATATGGGCAGTGTAATGTGGAAGGTCGGCAATATGGAACAACGTGAACGGGTGGTTTTCCATGTCGTGGAACGAACCATCTTGTCCAATGGGCAGCAATTGCTGCTTCCAGAGTTAGAAGTGGCCACGTACTGGACGTCGTTACCCGTCTCGCCGGAAGAATTGATCCATTTGCAAAGAGATCACGGAACCAGCGAGCAATTCCATAGCGAGTTAAAAACGGACCTTGATTTGGAACGACTGCCTAGTGGAAAATTTAAGGTCAATGATCTGGTCTTTCATTTCGGTGCGCTTGCCTATAACCTGCTTCGCATCGTTGGTCAAATGAGCTTACACCATCCGGATTCTCCCCTAAAGAGAAAGGCCCATACGCAGCGCCGCCGGATACGCACGGTACTTCAAAATGTGATCACCATTGCGTCTCGATTGGTGAGACATGCCAGACAAGTGAAGCTCCGGCTCGGGGCGCATAGTCCCTGGTACGCAACGTTTAAGGATCTCTATCTTGCTTTTTCGTAAACGGCAAGAATTTCCTAAAAAATCAAATTCATTCGATGGGATAGACCTTTGGATGTAAAATGTGTCAAAGGTTAGCTTTGCTATACGCTTTTATGGATCTCGTTTCTTGACGGCACCACCTTCTTTGATAAGGCGACGTGTTCAAATGGCTATCTAAGGAAATTGGATTAAATTCTTGTAATACGAATTACTTTTTGTGGAAAATCATTGGGGTACTGCTAAGTCGACTCACGGATTCAGGATTAGGATTGCGCAGGTTCTGCATGTAATTATGCCCTGCGAGGATGTGTTTACAGTCCTGCTTCCGATTGCTGTAGCTGTTCATCAATATCGCGTCCGCCGTACATAATGCGGATAACCGCGACTGTCATTTTTGCTTCCACGGGCAGATAAAATGCCAAATAATTGTCTATTGGCAAAACCCGCAGGCCTTTGCTATGCCACGGCTCTTTTTCATAAAGATGATACCGTAGCGGCATTTCATTTAACTTCGCCACCGCATCTATGATCCGCCGTACTTGATTCTTGGCAATTTCCTGCTCAAGCAGTGAGAATGCGATGTACTCGAATATGCTGCGCAAGTCGCGCTCAGCTTGCTCGGTGTAAACAACTATCCACTCGCTCATATTCTATAGTCCTGGCGCATTCTTTCGGCGACGTTTTCTGCAGAGACGACCCTTCCAGCGGTCAGATCGGCCAGACCTTTCTCGATCTCAACATTGAATTGCTCCCCTGTAAGCGTACCCACTGACAGGGGTTTACTTTGCGGGAGCTTTAATTCAAAAGGAATACCTCGCTGAAGCACGACCTGCCTGAGAAAAAGTCCGATTGCATTTGACATCGGGATACCAAGCTGCTCTAGAATCAGCTCTGCCTGTTCTTTGATTTCCGGCTCGACTCGTGCAAATATATTTGATGTTCTTGCCATAATAAACACCTCCTATTCTGATAATATTATGCCCAATTGTATTGCGAAATGCAATCGATTAGCTAAAACGCCAACGAATTTAATCTAAATTCAATCGCCGCTATGATTTAGAATTACCAGTTCAGGAATTCGGTTCGCGCAGCCTGTGCGTCCGCTTCACAGGCGTAGAGGCGTTTTTGCAGCTTCACCGCTGCCTTCACCAGCGCTTCTTTTTCTCGCTTCGCCCGACGCTCCACAAGCCGGCCTAAAAACAATTTTGATTGGCATAAAATAACATTGACATTTCCGTGAATTGCTGATAAGATACAATACCGTCACGGGTATTGGCGGCGTCGCCAAGTGGTAAGGCAAAGGTCTGCAAAACCTTTATACCCCAGTTCGAATCTGGGCGCCGCCTCCAAAAATTTGGGCGATTAGCTCAGATGGTTAGAGCGCTTGCTTGACATGCAAGAGGTCAGCGGTTCGATTCCGTTATCGCCCACCATCTGTCTCGGCAGTTCAGTCGGTTAAGCAGAGGTAGAGGACGGATGATCCTCGTGGCGGTGGTTCGATTTCGCCTTTAGGCTTCATGTCACGGAGGGATTCCCGAGTGGCCAAAGGGAGCAGACTGTAAATCTGCCGGCTCTGCCTTCGAAGGTTCGAATCCTTCTCCCTCCACCATCACTGGGGTGTAGCCAAGCGGTAAGGCAGCGGACTTTGACTCCGCCATTCGTTGGTTCGAATCCAGCCACCCCAGCCATTTCGATCTCACTCTCCTGATCCATTAGCTCAGTTGGTAGAGCACCTGACTTTTAATCAGGGTGTCGCTGGTTCGAGTCCAGCATGGATCACCATGACGGCCCGTTGGTCAAGCGGTCTAAGACACCGCCCTTTCACGGCGGTAACAGGGGTTCGAATCCCCTACGGGTCACCATTTTTATTCCTCGATAGCTCAACGGTAGAGCAACCGGCTGTTAACCGGTAGGTTGTAGGTTCGAATCCTACTCGAGGAGCCATATTGTCGCGGGGTGGAGCAGTTGGTAGCTCGTCGGGCTCATAACCCGAAGGTCGCAGGTTCAAGTCCTGCCCCCGCAACCAAATTTCCTGGTCTTGCGGAGTGGTACTCAAGTGGCTGAAGAGGACGGTTTGCTAAATCGTTAGTGGTCGTAAGGCCAGCGTGGGTTCAAATCCCACCCACTCCGCCATCAAATTTTTTATTTGTCGTCCCAGATAAATAAGCCTTGTGCGGCGGTGTAGCTCAGTTGGTCTAGAGCATACGGTTCATACCCGTAGTGTCGTAGGTTCAAATCCTACCACCGCTACCAATTTCGAATTATCGACCATGCTGGAGAGATGGCCGAATTGAACGGGAGTGCTGCGCAGCTTGGCGAAGCGCTTGCTGTGGGATGCACCAAATCGCGTCATGCTGTACATTAAGA